>JBBSII010000460.1:0-4289 GCA_038232175.1 Thermomicrobiales bacterium | reverse complement strand
GGCTTGCGTAAGATTAGTGGACTAGGGTGACGTAACCCCGTCGGTGGGGGTGCGTGACGCGAAACTAAAACGCCGACTACGCCTGGAGTGCCAGCCAATTGAACATTTTGGACGGGGGTTCGACTCCCCCCATCTCCACCATTTTCTTCTCTTTATAATAGAGCAAATGCGACTTTCCCCTGCTATAGCGCCGGTTCATACCCCGATAAGCAAACTTCATCGGAGGCACAGAGGCTGCCATCAGCAGGTGTAGTTGCCGTCGTAATTGCCGTCTGCGTACTGAACGGGAAAGTCGGGACCACCCGTAAAGCCGCTACCACAGCGCGCCTTCGCGGTAGTCTTCGTCCCGCCCCTGATCCATGCTGGCAGACCATCCTGCCATGAGCCGGTAATTTCCTCCCACATGACGGGCGTGGAGAAGATGCCGACCGAGAAGTGTCGCTCCTCGTTCAGATATCGCAGCACCCCCTCGATGACCGCCCGGTTGCGCGACAGATTGTTCTCCGACCACGAGTTCTCCGTCTCGATGTCCAGCCACCACATCGGTTGAACCAACGCTGTCGAGCCATCGTCGTTCCCTTTCTCCCGCACATCGCGGCGCGTTACCCTGCCGTCGAGAGTGTAAGGGACGACGGAAGAGAACGCCAGCGCTATCGAGTGCCGCCGCCGCAGGACAGGGAAGTTGACAGCGCAGGGCGGAACGTAGTATTGGCTGCGTGCGGGAAGAGGCGATGCAGGGCCAGTACCGGGACGCCGCGCGATGTATCACGTCGGGTCAGGTGGTTAACCGGCGATAGCGCCTGAGGCGGAGGCGAATGTCGCCTCGGGAGGGGCGCCGAAATATGATGACGACCACCGAAACGGATGTGGCAATTGTCGGCGGCGGGCCGGTGGGGCTGACCCTCGCCATGGACCTCGCCGGGCGCGGCATCCGGGTGACGGTGATCGAGCAGCGACAGCGCGGCGAGCCGCCGAGCGTCAAGTGCAACCATGTCGCCGCCCGATCGATGGAGTTGTTCCGCCGCCTCGGTGTGGGGCGGAAGATCAGGGACGCCGGATTGCCGGTGGACTACCCCAATGACATCGCCTATCGCACGACGATGGTGGGCCGGGAAATTGCGCGCATCCCGATCCCGTGCCGCCGCGACCGCTACACCGCCGAGGGTGGCCCGGATACCTGGTGGCCGACCCCGGAGCCGCCGCACCGGATCAACCAGATCTACCTCGAGCCGATCCTGTTCGCGCATACTTGGGCGACGCCCGGCGTCACGATCCTCAACCGCGTCCAGTTCGACGACCTCATGCAGGACGGCAGCGGCGTGACGGCGCGCGTGCGCCATCTCGACACGGGCGAGACCCTGCGCATCGCCGCGCGCTATCTCGTCGGTTGCGATGGCGGGCGATCCGAGGTGCGCCGCGCGATTGGCGCGCGACTCTCGGGTGATCCCGTCGTGCAGCGCGTCCAGTCGAGCTACATTCGCGCGCCGCAATTGCTTTCGCTCCAAGGTGGGGAACGGGCGTGGGGCAACATCTCCCTCAACCCGCGCCGTAGCGGCACCGTCTATGCCATCGACGGTCGCGAGACCTGGCTGATCCACAATTATCTCAAGGACGACGAGGCGGACTTCGACGCGGTCGATCGCGATTGGGCGATCCGCGCGATCCTCGGCGTTGGCCGCGATTTCCCGTACGAGATCATCTCGCGGGAGGACTGGTTCGGACGCCGCCTCGTCGCCGACCGGTTCCGCGACCGGCGCGTCTTCCTCTGCGGCGACGCGGCGCACATCTGGGTGCCGTACGCGGGCTACGGCATGAACGCCGGCCTGGCGGATGCGGCGAACCTCGGCTGGCTGCTGGCCGCCCGCCTCAACGGCTGGGGTGCGGCGGGCATCCTCGACGCCTACGAGCGCGAGCGTCAGCCGATCACTGAGCAGGTGTCGCGCTTCGCCATGGACCATGCCCACGCCATGGCGAAGCAGCGTCGCGGCGTCCCGACGGAGATCGAGGAGGATGGCCACGCGGGCGACGCGACGCGCGCGGCGCTCGGCAAGGCGGCCTACGACCTCAACGTCCAGCAATACTGCTGCGCCGGGCTGAACTTCGGCTACTACTATGACATGTCACCGATCATCGCCTACGACGGCACGCCGCAGCCGCCCTACGCAATGGGGGATTTCACGCCGTCAACCGTCCCCGGTTGCCGCACGCCGCACCTCTGGCTGGATGACGGACGGTCGCTCTACGACGCGCTCGGCCCGGAGTACACCCTGCTGCGCCTCGATCCCACCGTCGCCGTTGATGCCCTGCAAGGGGCTGCGGCCAGCCGTGGCCTGCCACTCCACCTCCTCGATGTCGTCTCAGACGAGGCTGCGACCGTGTACGACACCCCGCTCGTCCTCTCCCGACCCGATCGACACGTCGCCTGGCGGGGCGCTGCGCAGCCGACGGATCCGCTCGCCCTAGATCGACCGTCTACGGGGCGCCGGGACGACCTGAGCGCCCTTGGCCGTCACTATCGCGTTCTCTCCCGCGAAGGCCGAGGGCGAATATGGCGATGATACTATCAACAGAGGGATACATTCGCAGCGGTGCAAAGGTATGGGATGAGCGACGGGCATGGAGCGCGTAAATCGAGGCCGGGCGGGCGAAAATGGCGTCAGTGGCTGCTCGTGCCGTTGCTCCTCCTGCTCGGCCTCCTCGCGGTCGGGAGCGCGGAGATTGGGCCGCTTGTCGCGCCGCGCAACGTGCTGTTGTACAGCGCGGGCAGGTTCCTCGACCGCCACCTGCCGCAATTCGCCGACGATCAGGGGCATGGGAGCATCACCGGGCGCGTTGTGGACGCCGATGCGCGCCCGGTCGCGGGGGCGACGGTGCTCGTCGGCGCGAAGGGTGGGACGGTCTATCGCACGACGACGGATGCGAGCGGCGACTACGCGCTCCTCGGCGTCCCGGCGGGCGCGTACACGCCGATGGCCGCGAAGAGTGGCTACATAGACACCTTCCCCGCGAACCGGCGGCATCGCCTGCTCGCGTGGCGCGTCACGCCGGTGGGCGTGCGCGGCGGGCGCACGGTGGGGAATGTCCGGTTCGTCCTCCGGGCCGCCGTTGCATCGCCCGCCACACTCCCAACCGACCTCACGCTCGGCCCCGTCGAGACGCGGCGGAGCGACCTCCCGACCGAGGTGCGGAGCCACGCACGCACGGTCGCGTTCACGCGCGGCGGCACGCGGCTCACCGACCTCGCGGTCTACGAGCCGACCGAGGGGAGCGGCCCGCTGCCCGTGTTGCTGGCGATCTACCCCGGCACGCCCGCGTCGTGGGATCGCGTCTCAGTGCCGCTCGCCGGGCAGGGGTACGTCGTGCTGGCGATCTTCCCGACGCGCGGCCTCGACCTCGAAGCGGACATGGACGATATCGCCGCGTTCGTCGCGCTGGCGCGGGCGGGCCGGATCAGCCCGCGCGCGGACATGACACGGCTCGGCATCCTCGGCGGGTCGTTCACGTCGCTCCATGTCTACCGCTGGCTGGAGCGCGAGGGCGGGGTGCGGGGCGCGGTCGTGCTCGGCGGCATCGCGGACCTCTTCGCCTACCGGCACGACTGGGAGCGCGGCCTGATCGATCTGCCGCCGGAGGTGGGCGACATCGACACCGCTCTGATGGCGCTCGGCACGCCCGACCATCGCCCGGAGCAATACCTCCGCTACTCGGCCGCGTACCACCTCGACCACCTGCCGCCGCTCCTCCTCACCCACGGCGACAAGGATCGCATCGTGCCAACGCACCAGACGGTCGATCTCGCTCAATTACTGACGGAGCGGGGAAAACCCGTGGAGCCCCGTTACTACCTGAACATGGAGCACTACTTCGCGGACATGAGCGACGCCGATACGCAGGACCTCTATGCCGCCACCGTCGCCTTCTTCGCCCGCACCGTCGGGTAGCCACAACGGGGATTTGACCCGCCATGTGCGCCACAGAACCACACCGGATCACGTGTCTTTCATGATTCTTTGCCGGGTGTCGCAGTCGCTTCGAGCAGCGCATCGAGTTCCGGCAGGAGGACGAGGTCGTCCTGATCGCTCCCGCTCGAATGCGCTACGAGCCACGTGCACGGCGCGCCGCTCCGGTTCCACGGGGCGTGCGGCACGTCCGCCGGGAGGTACATGTGGTCGCCCTGCCGCACGAGGACGGAGCGCTCCACGGTGTCGCCGTAATGGACTTCGCACTCGCCTTCCAGCATGTACGAGATCGTCTCGATCCCCTCGTGGTAGTGCACCCTCGCCCGGATG
>JBBSII010000459.1:0-4290 GCA_038232175.1 Thermomicrobiales bacterium | reverse complement strand
CAGCATCCGCAGACGCCAGAGGAGATCATCGCGTGGTTGGAGGAGACGGTGGCGGGGTGGAATGCCGCGCCGACGCCGTTCGAGTGGGAGGGCAAACGCTGGGAGCGGCGGAACCGGGCGCGACACCGACTGCTGGGTGGTTCCGCCGCGATCGCTCAATACCAGCTATTTTCGGCATGACCCACTAGTTGACGTTAGACACCCTTCGGCGCGGTGCTGACTTTCTTCAATGCCCGTAAGAAATCGCCCCGCGTGAAGTCCTTATCCTGCATCTTCTCAATGCTCGGATCACGTAACTTGCCTGATTCATATGATGGTCGCGGTTGCTTGTTCGGCTTATTCCTGTTCATGCGACAAGCATAGCACCGCCGTCAATCGAGGCGTACTTGCTGTGAGGGTATAATCACCTTTCGATTTACCGGGTTCCAGAAGACGGAGTGCCGTCCCCCTTCTCGCAACAACTCACAACCATGGTGTTTCAAATGACTTTCGAGCGCACGCCGCTTCATGCGGCTGTCTCATAGTATGAGATTGCCAAATGACTCAAATATAACAGTAAGGCATTCGTGAACTTCCGAGGAGCAGATTCAACCCTCATGCTTACCTCGCAAGGAGATAATGAGCAAAGGACCGACTTTCTTTGCTATATAGCTACCTACGTACGTCTCAGTATTAAGTTTATAATGGCTCCACAAAGCAGCAATTGAAGCACTTTTTGCAGAATTGCCTGTATCTTTACGAAGCATATAGCCATGTGACTCCGCTGACCGTGCCGCTCTCACACCGAGTTCAAGCGTATCGGGATCAAAAAGCAGAACGACATGTGTTGGATGACCAAGAGCTTCGAGCGAACTCGCATTTAGGCTCAAACGTCCTTTCTGCCGAACGCCGATACGCAGCTCAGGGTCAGCGATTCTCGTATGAGCACGGGTAAATTCCTGCAACGGCATTCCGGCTCCCTATAGAAAGCTCAGGAGATAGACTACGATGCATCTACAGTACCATACCTCAGAGGAAAACACAAGCACAAAAGACAGAACACAAGACACAGGAGGCACTAGTCGTTGCAGCACATCAAATATCCCAGTCGACGACACAGAGTCACACCAATAATGCCCCTTACAAGAGTCCAGCCTATGGGGTTACAAAGATTTCTTCTCGAATCACATTCTTCCCCTCTGTTTCACGGCGCGTGATCTCGCGGTTCGCCTGGAGTACGAGCTGAACAGCCTCAACAAGGTTCTCCCGTGCCTCCTCCAACGTTCTACCCTGCGTGTTAGCACCGGGTAACTCCTCGGCAAACCCAATCCACCATTCGCCATCGCGCTCATACACCGCTGTGAACTTTTCCAACTCTCAACTCCCAACCGAGAAAGGCGCCACATCAATAGTATTATAGCGACTATTCGCTCCGAGGCGCGATGTCGCGCGCCGCCGATCCGCGCATCCGCGCATCGCCGACGCGCCGGGTGATGCGCCGCCCGTCGAGGTATTCCATCATCGCCTGCGCGTACTTGCGGCTCGTGCCGATAGCGTCCCGGAACTGCGCCAGCGTGACGCTCCCCTGCGTGTCGATCAGCGTCAGGGTCCGCGCCACCATCCGATCATACGCGGCACGACTGAAGACGACGCCCTCGGCGACCCGCACGACGCGCCCCTCATCCGCCAGCACCGCCAGCGTCTCCGGCCCGATACCGAACGTGGCGGGGTCGGGCGGCGCGTACGGCTCCTTGGCAAGCGCGGTAAGGAAGGCATCGGCGGCGGCACGTTGGGCGGGCGGCAGAGTGACGGCGTGACCGGGAAGACGGAGAAGTGGCCCCGCCTCACCTCGCTCCGCGACGATGCTCTCCTTGCCGTGAAGATGCGCGACGAACTCATCGAAGAAGCGCGGCGCGACGCCGAGCCGACTTCGCGCCTCCTCGCGCGGGATGCCACGCTTCAGCGGGTTCGCGGCGTGGAACTGCGCGAGCAGCAGTGTGACCCGCGCCTCAAGCGTCGATGCGCCGCTCTCCAGCAGGATGAAGGCATTAGGCGGCAAGGGATCGACCATCCCCGGTTGCAGCACGCGCAGTTCCCCGCCGCCGATGAGCGCCGCGAGGATCGGATGCGCCAATTCCGCCGCCAATCCCATCGCCGCAACCACTTCACGGACTTCATGCGGCCCCGCCGTCAGCAGTTGGCGGGCAAGGTCGTGCGGCGTCCCGCGCGCGAGGCTTGCGAGTCGTTCGATTGTCTCCGCGTGGAAGCGGCGATGGCGGCGGGGCGCGGTATCGATGATCGTGCCACCGCCAATCGTCTCGCTCGGCGACGGGCGGCGGAGGATGAAGCGGTCGCCGCGCACGACAGCGACCGGCGCCGCGAGCCGCAACTGCACCCACCCCATCGCGCCCGCCTCCAACCGGTCCGCGTCGAGCAGCGTCACCCGCCCCAGCACCTCCGCCGCGCCGACGAAGAGATCGACCGCATCGTTCTGCTCCAACACAGGTGCGGTGCGTGTCAGCCGCAGCCGGACATCGAGCAGGTGCGTCGGCGCGAGCCAGCCTGGCGGCGTCACGACATCGCCCCGGTGCACATCCTCCACCGCGATGCCGCCGATGTTGACGGCGGCACGGCTCCCCGGCAGCGCAAGCGGCACCTTCGCCTGATGCGTCTGCACACCGCGCACACGCCCCCGGATGCCGCGCGGCAGCAGTTCCACCTCCTGCCCGGCGGCAAGCGTCCCGTCGAGCAGCGTCCCGGTGACGACGGTGCCGAAGCCGCTGATCGTGAAGGCGCGATCCACCGGCAGGCGCGGGCGACCATGCGGGGAGCGGGGCGGCGTATCAACGAGAAGCGCGTCGAGCGCGGCCTTCAGGTCATTCAACCCCCGCCCCGTCGTCGCGGCGGTCACGACGAGCGGCGCCCCCGCCAGCGTCGTCCCCGCGAGGGCTTCATGCGTCGCGTCGATGGCCAGTTCGAGAAATTCCTCATCGACCATGTCGGCCTTCGTGAGCACGATCAGCCCCCGGTCGATGCCGAGCAGATCGAGGATGGCGAGGTGCTCTCGGGTCTGGGGCATCGGCCCCTCGTCCGCCGCGACGATGAGCAGCGCGGCGTCGATCCCACCGACGCCCGCGAGCATGTTCTTGATGAACCGCTCGTGCCCCGGCACATCCACAATGCTGACCGCCTGCCCGGAGGGGAGCGTCAGCCACGCGAATCCGAGATCAATCGTCATCTCACGCGCCTTCTCCTCCGCCAGCCGGTCGGGGTCGATCCCCGTCAGCGCGCGCACGAGCGTGCTCTTGCCGTGGTCCACGTGCCCCGCCGTCCCGACGACATAGGCACGCTCTGTCACGGCATTCGTCTGTGTGGAAAGTATCGCGCTCATACGCCCCGATTGTAGCAGAGGGAACTCTTTGAACCGCGAAGGCGCGAAGGACGCAAAGAGGGCCGGAGAAAAACAAGAAACTCCTTTGTCTCTTCCCTCCTTCGCGTCCTTCGCGCCTTCGCGGTTCAAGCCTCCCGTCAGCCGCCGGGGGATGGGAGGGTGTCGAGCCAGTCGTAGGAGAGATAATCGCGCACGACGGGGCGGAGGTCGGTCGCGCTGTGCTGCTGGAAGGTCGTCAGCAGATCGCGCGCGGTGATGACGCCGTAGCGGTTGCGCGCGAAGAGATCGTGGAGCGCGGCGACGAAGCGATCCGTGCCCATCGCGTCGCGGATCGCGCCGTAGACCTTGCGGCCACCATTGTAGACGCAGTAGTAGTGGTCACGGTCGCTGACGCTCGTCTCCCAGACGCTGATGCTGACGGCGCACGGGAGCGGGCGCGAGAGCGAGACGGGCGCGTCGATCCCGCCGTCAATCGTCACCTCGAACAGGCTCGCCGCGCCCTCGTCCACCCACGTCTCGGTCTGCGGATGCGTGCCGAGCAGACCGTAGAACCACTGGTGCGCGACCTCGTGCGTTACTAGCACCGCCATCTGCCGGGACTGCGGGCGGATGGCGATCAGCATGGGAAACTCGATGCCGCCGGGGATCGTCAGGCCCGCGTCCACGACGCGGAAGACCGGGTACGGATACGGGCCGACCGTGGCGCTCATCCACTCGATCGCGTGGGTCGCCTCCGCCAGAATCTCCGTGTCACGCGAGGGCGCGCCGATGAGATGATCCGGCACGGTGTAGACCTCGACCGCGACGTTGTCCTTCGTCACGCCGCGCAGCACCCGATACGAGGGCGAGAGGAAGGCGACGAAATCGCGGACATTCGGCGCGTCAATCATGTACGTCGTGCGCCCCCCGACGGTCTCCGT
>JBBSII010000458.1:0-4291 GCA_038232175.1 Thermomicrobiales bacterium | reverse complement strand
CCGCATACGCGAGCGCGAGCGTCTCCCCGGCGTGCGTGAATGCGTAAACGGCTTCGATCAATGCAGGCGCGTTTCCCGCGACCGTCGCGATCATCATCGTGGGGTGCGTATTGAGGGCTTCATCGAGCAGGGAATGGGCCACGTTGTCCATCGGTGGCACTCCTTTAATGGTGACGATCGGTACGGTATGGCGCTTCATCAGGTGGAGGATTTTGTATTCTGCCGAAGCAGCCCTTCCAACTCGACAATCGCCGCTTCTCGCGTCGTTTGATCGACGGAAATCCGGATCAACGCATCGGCGACCGTGCGTTGCCCCCCATGCAGCAGCAGGCCGTTATCGCGAAGAAACAGGTCGAGACAGGCGAAAGCGGTCGTTTTGTTCCCGTCTTCGAATGCCTGCGCCTCGGATATGGCAACCGCGAGCAATGCTGCCTGTCGCGTGATGTCCGCCTCCTCGTAATACGCCGCGTGCTGCGGGCGATGGAGTGCGCCTTCGAGCACCTCCGGGCGCAGCAATGGGCGGGGTGAATGTCCTCCCGCCCGCATCACACGATCATGAATGGCGATGACATCGAGCAGCGTCAGATAGTTCGGCATGGCGTTCTAGCGGCCCGCGAGGCGCCGGTAGGTCTCCGCGTTCTCCTGAAGACTCTCATCGAGCAGATGCTCAAGCCGGGGGGAGAGGCGCGGGCGCACATCGGCGGCGCGCACCGTCACGAAGACGAGATCGCCCTCCTCGATGCCCTGCTGCGCCGCCTCCTCATCAGAAATGGTGACGACGAATCGCCCATTCGCCTTGCGGAGCCGTTGCGGCCCGTGCACTCCGTTTCGCGTTCGCTTCTTCGTTGTGACCATGCGATTCCTACTTTCATACGCAGCGTAGTATCAATACATCATATACATCACGTATGTTCGTCTGTCAATCATCGTTGCTTGACATCCGTGCATCACTGAGCGCGAACACGAGAAAAGGGTGGTGGCGGGTTTCAGCCTGCCACAGTGAGAGAGGCAGGCTGAAGCCCGCCACCACCGGGAAAACCAAGTTATGCATGGATGTCAGGTACAATCGTTGCCAGAGCACGCGAAGCGACCAACAATGAAGGGAGAAGCGATGATGGCGGATGAGCACAGAGCACTGGCAACGCTGCTCCAAGACCTTGTGCGGATCGACTCGGTCAACCCCAGCCTCGTGCCGGGGGCAGCGGGGGAGGCGGCAATCGCGGCCTACATCGCCGGGTATCTCCGCGCCGACAGGTTCACGATTCACGTCGATGAGGCCGCGCCGGGCCGCGCGAGCGTGATGGCGGTGCTCCCCGGTACGCGGCGCACGGAAGCGCCCGGCCTTGTCCTCTGCGGGCACACGGACACGGTGGGCGTCGCGAACATGACGGCACCGCCGTTCGACGGGCGAATCGAGGGCGACCGCCTCTACGGGCGCGGCGCGCTCGACATGAAGTGCGGCGTCGCCGCGATCCTCCACGCCGCCCGCGCCATCGCCGCCGACGGGCCGCTGGAAGGCGACCTGATCCTCGGCCTCGTCGCGGATGAGGAGTACGCGAGCATCGGCGTCGAGCAGTTTGTCGTCAAGGTGCGGGAGCGCGGCCTGCACCCGGCGGCGGGCATCGTCACGGAGCCGACGAATCTCGAAGTTGTCCACGCGCACAAAGGATTCGTCTGGGGACGGATTGAGACGATTGGGCGCGGCGCGCACGGCAGCAATTATGTGGGCGGCGTCGATGCAATCGCACTGATGGGCCGCGTCATCAGCCAACTGGAGGCGTTCGACCGCGTAGCACTGCCGAAGCGCACGCACCCGCTCCTCGGTCGGGCCTCGGTGCATTGCTCACTGATCGCCGGCGGCGTCGAACTCTCCACCTACCCGGATCGTTGCACTCTGGAAATCGAGCGCCGGATGCTGCCGGGGGAGACGCCCGCCGCTGTCCGCGACGAGATCGAGGCGATGCTCGCGGCACTCCGCGCGGAATCGCCCGATTTCCAGGCGACGTACACGCAATTCTTCGAGCGTTCCCCCCTCGAAGTGCCGGAGGATGCACCGATTATTTGCGTGATCGATGCCGCCGCCGCACCGTTTCTCGATGCTCGTCCCCCGCGACATACGGGCATGGCCGGCTGGACCGACGCGCAGGTGCTGGATGGCGCGGGCATCCAATCCGTCCTCTTTGGCCCCGGCGCCGAGCCGGATCCAAGTGCGGAAGCCCTTTCATCGGCGCACGCCGCCATCGAATACGCGAGCATCACCTCGACCGCCCGGTGCAGCCGCATCCTCATCGATGTCGCGCGCTCCTTTTGCCGCGCGGCGGGGACCGGCGATTAACCGCAGAGGCACAGAGGGCACAGAGCGGAAAAGGAGAGTAGGAATTCTCTTTCCATTTCCCTCTCCGCGTTTTCTCTGTGGCCTCTGTGCCTCTGTGGCTAATCCCCTCTTCGGTAGAGCGTGACGCCATCGCGGGACCAGACAGGCGTGTATCCTTCGTTCGGGAGGGCGGTGACGGCGGGAGCATAGCGGGATTGGTAGAAGCGGGCAATGTCGCCGCGCGCGTCGAGCAGGATGTACGGCGCGCCGACCCCTTCCGGGAACTCGAAGAGCGTTTCGCGGTGCGCCAAGTGGGGGGCAATCCCGGTCTGCGCGCTCACGACGGCATCGGGCGGAATGTGGGCAATCGCCTCCGCGATTGCCTCGCGGTGCGCCGCGTCCGTGTGATACTCCGCCGAACCGAAGCCGCGCACCGGCGAGAAGGGACTCGCGGTGACGAAGGCGATACACGCGGCGAAGACGAGCCAGCCGCGTGAAAGCGTCATCATTGCGGGGAGATTCCGCCCGATAGCGCGCGGGATCGCCCACGCGGCGACGTTCACCAGCCCGCAGACCGCCGCGATCCAGAGCAGAGGAAGGACTTCCGCCGAATAGTGGAGCCGCAGATGCATCTGTGCCGCATGTGTCGAGAGCAGATGGAACGCGAGCAGCGGCAGCATTGCGAGGGCTTCGGCGGGCGCGGCCAGCGGCAGGAATCCCGCGCTCCCGATGAAGCCGAGCAGGGCGAGCGCGACGCCCCACGTCAGCAGGTGCGCAAAGGCGCGCTGCGGGTGCGTCACGAGGCCGGTGAGGATGCCCGCCGCCCCGCTGCCGAGGTAGCCGTACCGCTCCTCGAGGTCCGACGGGCCAGAGCGGAAGTGCGGCATCACGATCAGCGTCGCGAACGCACCCCACGCCACCGCGATGCCGACGAGCGTCGCCGCCAGCCGCCGCTCCCGACGCAGCCAGCAGAGCCACGCCACGCCGATGAGCAGCACCACCGTGTCCTCTTTCAGCAGCAGGAGCGGCAGGAGCGCGCACACCGCCGCCCGCCGCCTCCCATCGAGTGCGAACCGATAGCCGAGGAAGACGAAGAACGGCGCCATCGTCTCCGGGTGGAAGTCGAAGTGCGCCGCGTGGTGCAGATAGGGCGAGGCGAGGTACGCCCCGGCGACGAGGGCGGCGGGGAGATCGGCGTGCAGCAGGCGGCGCGCGATGTGGAAGAGCGGGATCGCCGCCGCCGCGACGAGCAGCGACTGCGTGATGAGCAGCAGTTCCGGCGACGGCCAGAGATGGTACAGGAGCGCGTAGAGCGCCAGCACCGGCTGCACATGCTGGCCGAGGAAGTTGTACGGCACGAACGACGTGGCAAACGGCCTGCCATGCGCCGTGTTCCAGATGATCTGATCGAAGAACGCGAGGTCGTTCGCCGCCGAATGGAACGCCCGGTGGCGCAGCACCGCCGTCACCGCGAACCCGACGCCCGCACACGCCGCGAGGCCGTGGATGAGTAGCGAGTAGCGAGTAGCGAGTAGCGAGTAACGAGTGCGGGCGGCGGATACACGTCGCCCTGCCGTCCGCTGGGCAACATCCTCCGTCCACTCCGGATTCATTACTCGTTGCTCGTTGCCCATTGCTGCGGTTACTTCGTGACCACGTCAACGAAGTGGATGCCCGCCGCGCCGCTCGGAAAGTTTTCTTCCTCCGTCATCGGCTGCGACGCGCCGCCTGCGGACTCGGTCTTGCCGAGCGCGCCGTTCCCCTCGTAGCAGCGGACGCCAAGTTTGTAGCTCCCATTCGCGGGCGGCGTCCACGGGAAGTCCCAGAGCGCCCACGACTGCGGCGAGGGCTTCGCGGTGATCGTCGCGACTTGCCACGTCGCGCCGCCGTCCGTCGTCACCTCGACCTTGCTCACGCCGCGCAGCCCACCGAAGGCGATGCCGGTGATGGTGATCGGCTGGAGCGGCGCGACCGTGT
>JBBSII010000457.1:0-4298 GCA_038232175.1 Thermomicrobiales bacterium | reverse complement strand
TAATCATCGCCGCCGCCGGGCGCAAGGCGCGCATCGGGAACTTGCACACCGAGAACGCGGGCTTGGAAGTGAACACGAAGGGCATCCCCGTCACGGAGACGTTGCAGACGAAGGTGCCGCACATCTGGGCGGCGGGCGACTGCACGGGCCTGTACCAGTTCACGCACGTCGCGGAGTATCAGGGGCGTCTCGTCGGTGAGAACATCGGCAAGCCGGGCAAAAAGCCGAAGGCGAAGAAGGCCGATTACCGCGTTGTGCCGTGGGCAACCTTCACCGACCCGGAGGTGGCGCGCGTCGGCATGACCGAGGAGGAGGCGCGACGGGAGTACGGCGACAAGATCGAGGTGCTGCGCTGGCCCTTCGACCGCGTCGATCGCGCTATTACGATGGGTGAGACGAAGGGGTTCATCAAGGTGATTCTCGCCCCGAAGGGGATCACGAAGATGCTCGGCGGCGGGCAGATCGCGGGGGCACACATCATCGGGCCGCACGCGGGCGATATTCTGCATGAACTCGTTGTCAACATGCAGGCGGGCGCGTTCGCGGGGCGCGTCGCGCAGGCGATCCACGCCTACCCGACGCTCGCGCTCGGCGTCCGTCAGGCCGTCGGGCAGCGGTGGGACGCGGGAATTGAGCCGCTGGACTGAGGGGGAGTAACGAGTAGCGAGTAACGAGAAGGGAGGCATGAAACCCTCGTTACTCGCCACTCGCTACTCGTTACTCGCTACTCGTTACTTCCCAGTGGGTCGGTGTTGCAGCGGAAGGTGGAGTTGATCTCGACGGTGTATCCGGCGGCGCGGACGGTATCGAGGACGTGTGCGGCGTGGTCGGTGTTGCGCGTCTCGACGATCATTTCGAGGCCGACGGGGCCAATCGCGGTGTACGGCCCGATCCGCTGGATGGCGACGTGGAGGATGTTGACGCGCTCCTTGGTGAGCAGGCCCGTCAGGCGGTGCAATGCGCCGGGCTGATCCGGCAGCCACGTCTGGAAGGCGAGGAATCGCCCGGCGGAGGCGAGACCCGTCTGGATGCACTTGTCCAGCAGGTTCGGGTCCACATTGCCGCCGCTGATCAGCACGCCGACATTCCGGCTCGGGGCGGGCAACAGACCACCGAGCGCCGCCGCGAGGCCCGCCGCACCCGCCGCCTCCGCGAGCAATTTCTCCCGCTCCATCAGCAGCACCATTGCCCGCGCCATCGCCTCGTCGTCTACCGTCACCATCTCGTCCACGAGTGCGTGGATGATCGGGAAGGTGCGTGCGCCGGGTTGGGCGACGGCGATACCGTCCGCGATCGTCGAGACGGGCAGCGTCTGGCGTGCGCCGCTCCGAAATGACTCGGCGCACGCGGGCGCGCCCGCCGCCTGCACGCCGACGATCTTCAGTGTTGGCTTGAGTGCGCGTGCTGCCGTGGCGATGCCCGCCATCAGGCCACCGCCGCCGACCGGCACGACGAGCGTGTCGAGGTCGGGCGCATCGGTGAGCATTTCCAGCGCAATCGTCCCCTGCCCCGCGATGACGTGCGGGTCGTCGAAGGCGTGGACGTACGTCATGCCCCGCTCCGCCGCGAGGTCGTGCGCGTAGCGCGCCGCCTCGTCGTACGCGCTGCCATACAAGATGGTTTGCGCGCCGTGTCGCTCAATCGCTTCGAGTTTGGCGAGGGAGACGCCGAGCGGGAGTACAATCGTCGCGGGGAAGCTGAGGAGTCGCGCGGCGAGGGCGACGCCCTGCCCGTGGTTGCCCGCCGAGGCGGTGAGGACGCCGCGCGCCGCGACGGCGGGGTCCATCGTCAGCAATTTGTTCAACGCGCCACGAATCTTGAACGCGCCGGTACGCTGCAAGTTCTCCAATTTGAGCAGCAGCGTGCACCCCGCCAGCGCGGAGAGGTCGGGCGAGGATTGGAGCGGCGTGTGGCGGATGCGCGATCCGATCCGGCTCGCCGCTTCCTGCACGTCGGTCAGCGTCAGCGCGGAATTGTCGAGTGCGAGTGTCATCCTAACCCCCATGCTGCCCAAAGGGCGCCCGCCTTCCTTCGGGGAAGGGGGAGCAATGCAAATAAAAAAATCGTCCGACGCGGCGCAGGTTTGAAACCCGCAACGACGCAAGGGACGTGAAAGAAATCCCGCAATACCACCCCGATTCCCGTCTTCGCATCGTGCGGACGGCGGCTACTCGCGCGCTCCACCCAGAGCGACGCCGGGGTAACGGGTGGCGTACCCGACCGTGCCTACTGACGACGGCGTGTCGCGTTGGGTGGGTGGCTCCATCATCACCGTGTGCGGCATCGTAGCGGCGCGCCCGATGGGTGTCAAGCGTGGCGTGAGGGACGAAAATCGCCGTGTCCTTGCGTCCTGGTACGAAAGGTGCGGCGCATCACGGACGGAAGCCAACGCCGATGTGTGGTGTGTGCGTGGGAGGGAAGAACAATGGCACGATCGCTGATCGCGGTTATCAACGATGACACCGCGTTTCTCAACTTAATGCACGACCTTCTGGAGAGCGAAGGATACCGGACGCTCATCTGGCGGGAGGGCGATCAGGCGTACGAGATGGTCAAGCGGGAACGCCCGGGCTTAATCATCCTCGACATCCGCATGGAGAAGCCGGACACCGGCTGGATGGTGCTGGAAGCGGTGCGGCTGGACCCGGTGACCTCGCAAATCCCGGCCATCCTCTGCTCGGCGGACATCGACTTCCTGCGGGCGAAAGCGCCGCGCCTCGAGAAGATGCACTGCGACACGCTCGAAAAGCCATTCATCCTCGACGAATTGCTCACGAAAGTCAGCGCGCTCATCGGGCCTCCCGACGGTCATCAATCCTAGATCTCCTCGCGACCGCTCGCCATAGGCCACGATTTCACGATTCGGGACTTCGGCGTGGGGTCGCGCCCATCCCCTCCGGTAGGGTATGCTTAGCGCCCACGCGGGTTTTCGCACTCCGCGAGCCGCGTGCCGAAGATGCGGCGAAACTGGTTTCGATAGGAGGAACACGCATGGTCGTGAAAATCGGCATCAATGGGTTCGGGCGGATCGGTCGGCAAGTCTTCAAGGCGATCTATGGCGGCTACGAGGAAGAGTTGCAGGTCGTCGCGGTCAATGACCTGATGGACCTCCACACCATCGCGCACCTCTACAAGTACGACTCCAACTACGGCATCGCCGAGGAGGAAATCGAGGTCAATGACCGCGATCTGATGGTGGACGGCAACGCGATTCACATCTTCAGCGAGCGCGACCCCGGCAATATCGCGTGGCGGGACTACGATGTGGACATCGTTATCGAGTCCACCGGTCTCTTCACGGACGCGACGAAGGCGAAGGCGCACATGAACGGCGGCGCGAAGAAAGTCATCATCTCCGCCCCCGCGACGAACGAGGACATCACGCTCGTGCTCGGCGTCAACCACGACAAGTACGATCCCGCGCAGCACAACGTCATCTCCAACGGCTCCTGCACGACGAACTGCCTCGGCCCGACGGCGAAGGTGCTGCTGGACAACTTCGGCATCGTCAAGGGCACGATGGTTACCGTCCACTCGTACACGAACGATCAGGTCGTGCTCGACGGGCCGCACAAGGACCTCCGCCGCGCCCGCACCGCCGGTGTGAATATCATCCCGACGACAACGGGCGCGGCCCGCGCGATCTCGCTCGTTTTGCCGGAGTTGAAGGGCAAGATGGACGGCTACGCGCTCCGCGTGCCGACCCCGACCGTCTCCATTCTCGACCTCACGGTTGAGACGGAGAAGCAGACGACGGTGGAGGAAGTGAACAATGCATTCCTTCAGGCGGCGGAGGGCGATTTGGAGGGCATTCTCGGCTACAGCGACGAGCCGCTCGTCTCGACGGACTACAAGCAGGACGACCGCTCGGCCATTCTCGACAGCCTCTCCACCATCGTCGTCGGTGGCAACATGGTGAAAGTCGTCGCGTGGTACGACAACGAGTGGGGCTACTCCTGCCGCCTCGCCGACCTGACGAACATGATCGCCGAGCAGGGCGGCTGGTAAGAATACGAAGGACTGAGGAGTTGAAAGTAACAAATAACAAGACCGAGCACATGACCTTCTCGTTACTTGTTACTCGTTACTTCCCCACAGTCCTCAGTCCTCAGTCCTGAAGCGACCGAAGGGAGCGCCCATGCCCATCGAGAAGCAGACGATCCGCGATATTCCGCCCGCCGCCCTTAAAGGGAAGCGGGCGCTCGTGCGCGTGGATTTTAATGTGCCGGTGAACGACGGCGCGGTGGGGGACACGACGCGCATCACCGCCGCCATTCCGACGATCCGCTTTCTCCAGG
>JBBSII010000456.1:0-4312 GCA_038232175.1 Thermomicrobiales bacterium | reverse complement strand
CGCGCTCGACACGCTCGCCGCCCACCTCGACCCGTGCACGAGTGTCGCGGCGTTGATTACGCGCGCCGTCCTCGTGCCGGAGGGCAAGGAGGCGTCGCGCCGCGTCCGCCCCGGCTACGACGCGGACTTCGATGCTCTCGTGCACACCGCGACGCACGGGCGCGAGACAATCGCGACGATGGAAGCGGCGGAGCGCGAGCGCACGGGCATCCGCTCGCTGAAGATTAAGTACAACAGCGTCTTCGGCTACGGCATCGAGGTATCGCGCCCGAACCTGCCGCACGTCCCCGACGACTACCGCCGCACGCAGACGCTCACGCACGCCGAGCGGTTCGTCACGCCCGCGCTGAAGGAGTGGGAGGCGACGATCCTCCACGCCGAGGAGCGCATCACCGCGCGGGAGGATGACTTGTATCGCGGCGTGCTGCGGGAGATCGGCGCGGCGGCCCCGGTGCTGCTCGGCACGGCGCGGGCCGTCGCGCACGTCGATGTTTTCTGCGCGCTCGCGGACCGCGCCGTGCAGCACCGCTACGTCCGCCCCGTGCTCACCGACGACACCGCGCTCCAGATCGTCGCGGGGCGGCACCCGGTCGTCGAGGCGTCGCTGGAGAACGCGGGCGACACCTTCATCCCGAACGACACGACGCTCGACACGGAGACGCACCAACTCCTGCTGCTCACCGGGCCGAACATGGCCGGCAAGAGCACGTACCTCCGGCAGGTCGCGCTGATCGTGCTGATGGCGCAGGTCGGCTCCTTCGTCCCGGCGGAATCGGCGCGCATCGGCATCGTCGATCGTATCTTCACGCGAATCGGCGCGCAGGACGACCTCGCAGCGGGCGCGAGCACCTTCCTCGTCGAGATGATGGAGACCGCCGCCATCCTTCGCCACGCGACGCCGCGCTCCCTGATCGTGCTCGATGAGGTCGGGCGCGGCACCGGCACGGACGACGGCATCGCCATCGCGCGCGCCGTCGTCGAGGATTTGGTCGAGCGGGTGCGCGCCCGGACGCTCTTCGCCACGCACTACCACAACCTGACCGAGCAGGCGGGGCATCTCCCCGGTGTCCACATCGCCTGCGCCGCCGTCGCGGAGGAGGACGGCGAGGTGACGTTCCTCCACCGCATCACACCGGGCGCGATGGGCAAGAGTTACGGCATCCACGTCGCCCGCCTCGCCGGTCTGCCGCCGCATGTCGTCGAACGGGCGCGGGAGATACTGAACCACCGAGACACGGAGAACACAGAGGGGGGCACGGAGAAAGAGATACTAAACGGGAAGGGGAACGGACATGGCCCCAATGGAGATGCGCAAATTGCAATCCGCTCCGTGCGACAGACGGCGTTGGCGGGCGTGCCGATGGACACGGAGGGGATGCATGGGCTGCTGGACGACCTGACGGCGCTCGACCTCGCGCGCATGACGCCGCTGGAGGCAATCGCGATGCTGGACCGGGTGCAGCGGCGGGCGCGGCTCGTCCTCGGCACGCCCGCCCTGGCGCGGGGGGCATAGCCATGGAAACCGCCGTACGGCCGACGATTGCCGTGCTGCCCGCCGCCGTCGCGGAGCGGATCGCGGCGGGCGAGGTGATCGAGACGCCCGCCGCCGTCGTCAAGGAGTTGGTCGAGAACGCGCTCGATGCCGGGGCGCGACAGATCGGCGTCGATGTGCGCGGTGGCGGCATCGACGCCCTGCGCGTCGCCGATGATGGCTGCGGCATCACGGCGGGCGAGGTCGATCTCGCGTTCCAGCGCTACGCGACGAGCAAACTGCGCGATCTTGACGACCTGCTCCGCGTGCGCACGCTCGGCTTCCGGGGCGAGGCGCTCCCCTCCATCGCCAGCGTGGCGGATGTGCTGCTGCACACCGCGACGGATGGGGAGGCGGCGGGCACGCTCCTGCGCATCCGCAACGGTGACGTGGTTGAGCGCGGACGACGCGCCCGCAGCCGGGGTACGACCGTCACCGTACGCGACCTCTTCGCCTCGTTCCCCGCGCGGCGGCGGTTCCTCCGCACGCCGCGCGTCGAGGCGCAGCAGATCGGCCAACTGGTGCGCCGCTTCGCGCTCGCGCACCCCGCAGTCGCCTTCACGCTCGCGTTCGATGGCCACACTGCCTTTCGCACCCCCGGCACCGGCGCGCTCGCGGAGACCGCCGCTGCGCTCTACGGCCCGACCGTGGCGGCGCACCTGCTGCCCATCGACATTGAGGTTGCGGAGGGCACGATTGGCGGGATGCTCGGCGATCGGGCGGCGTCGCGCCCCGGACGGTCGGCGATCACGCTGATCGTCAACGGGCGCTGCGTCAAGTGCCCGCCGCTCGCGTCCGCGTTCGAGACGGCATATCGCCCGCTGCTCCCGCGCGGGCGGCACCCGCTCGCCATTCTCCGCCTGACCGTGCCGCCCGATGCCGTGGATGTGAATATCCACCCCGCGAAGGCGGAAGTTCGCCTCGCCCACGCCGCCGCGCTCGGCGCCGCCCTCGCGGAGGCGACGCACGCCGCCCTCGGTCGCCTTCCCACGCTGCCGCCGGACGACGCGGATTTCTCTTTTCTCCCTAACCCCCCGGCCCCCTTCCCCACGGGGGAAGGAGAGGAAATACGAGGAATTGTCTCACTTAACGGGTTGCGCGAGTGGTCATCAGGATCAGTAATCACCAATGCGACGGTGCCGGAAAGCAACTTGCCGGCGCTCCGAATTGTCGGGCAATTGGAAGGTCGGCTGATCCTCGCGGAGGGGATAGATGGTCTCTATCTCGTCGATCAGCACCGCGCCCACGAGCGAGTGATCTACGAGCACCTGCACGACCGCGCGGCGCACGAACCGGAGCGCATGGAGGAGGTTGAACCGCTTGTCCTCACGCTCTCGCCCGCCGACGCCCACCGCCTGACGGAGCGGACGCCAGACCTCGCGATGGTCGGCGTCGCCTGCGAGACGTGGGGGCGCAACACCTTCCTGCTCCGCTCCCCGCCCGCCGCGCTCGCCGGGGTTGATGGCCTCGGCCCGCTGCTCCTCGACGCTCTCAACGAGGCGGACGAGCACGCGGACGACGGCACGGACGCCTGGCGCGACCGCCTCTGCACCGCGCTCGCCTGCCGTTCCGCGCTCCGCCGGGGTCAGCCGCTCTCGCTCGACGCGATGCACGACCTCCTCCGTCGCCTCGGCACGACCGCCAGCCCGACCGTCTGCCCGCACGGCTCGCCCATCGTGCTCCATGTCGGCAGCACATTTCTCACCCGGCAGTTCGGTTGGTAGCGTAGCACGCCTCGTCAGAGGAGGGGACATTCCGCTCACAGTTTTGACGGAAATCGCTCGCCGTGCATCGCTCAACGGACATACAATGACCGCGCTACCACGTGCCCACTCGCCGCGTACAATGGATCATGAGATTGGTGCGGCCATGAGATTGGGAGTGCACGATGCGACCGAAGAATGCCCGGATGCAGACCGAATACTTTGCCACCTTCCAGGATCCCTCCGTCATCGCCTCGTACCAGTACCGCCCGCCCTTCCCGCCCGAGGTTTTCATCGTTCTGTCAGGTCTCATCACGGACATGCCGCGCCGCGTCCTCGATCTCGGCTGCGGCACGGGGTTCGTCGCGCGCGAACTGCTGCCGTTCGTCGACTCGGTGGACGCTGTGGATGTCTCCGCAGGGATGATCGAAGTGGGCAAGCAGTTGCCGGGCGGTGACGATGCCCGTCTGCGCTGGATTCTTGGCCGTGCGGAGGAAGCGCCGATCGATCCGCCCTACGCGCTTATCACTGCGGGCGATAGCCTGCACGGGATGGATTGGCCCGTCCTGATGCTGCGGCTGCGCGAGATGTTGACCGCGAACGGCCACCTTGCGATCTTCGAAAACGGACAGGAACCGCCGCCATGGCAAGCGGAACTGCAGTCAATCATCCTGCGCTACTCGCCGAAGCGCGAATACACCCCCTTCGATCTGATTGACGAACTGGTGCGCCTCGGCCTCTTTACCATCCACGGTGGTCACCGGACTGCGCCGGTGCCCTTCACGCAATCGGTTGTAAGAGTATGTCGCCTCGTTCCATGGGCGCAGCAGTTGCTCTCGCGAGCGCATGACGCCCGCCGATGTCGCCGGATTCGACGTAGCCGTCCGCGATCTCGTGATGGCATACAATGCCGAAACGGTCACGCTCTCGCTCATCACAGGAATCGCATGGGGCAAGCCGCAATAGTACTGTGCTGAAAACCGTCAAAACTGTGAGCGGAATGTTTACCCTATCCTGTGACGAGGTGTGGTAGCGTCGGCTTTCAACCTGCGTCCCCGGCGTCGTCCATCACACGGGG
>JBBSII010000455.1:0-4316 GCA_038232175.1 Thermomicrobiales bacterium | reverse complement strand
CGCGACGATCGCGTTCGTCGAAATCCTGCGCGTGCTCTCCTTGAACCTGAAGATCACGGGCGGCGCGGTCGGCATCTTCAAGATTCCGCAGCCCTTCGACTCGAAGTTGCAGTACCTCTGGGTCGGCCTGCCGATGCTCATTCTCGCGATGGCCTTCCTCTACCGTTTGGAAAAGTCGCGCATCGGTCGCGCCTTCACCGCGATCCGCGAGGACGAACTCGCGGCGGACGCGATGGGCATCGCGCCGACGTATCACAAGGTGCTCGCATTCACGATGGGCGCGATCCTTGCGGGTATCGTCGGCGCGATGAGCGCCCACTTCCTTAATACGTGGAACGCACGCCAGGGGACGTTCGACGCGAGTGTCGCCTACCTCGCGTTCGTGCTCATCGGCGGCTCGCGCACCTTCATCGGCCCCGTCATCGGCGGTTTGGTACTGACGGCGTTGCCGGAAATCCTGCGCGGCGTGGCGGACATCGGCGGCCTGCCGCACTGGCTTTCGCAGTTCCTCAAGGATGGTCGCCTGATCGTCTACGGCCTACTGCTCGTACTCGGCACGATCTTCTTCCCGCGCGGGATCATCACGCCGGATTTGATCGAGCGCATCCGGCGATTGGTGACGCGGCGTGCGCCCGTCGCACCGACCGAAGAGGTGCGGTCTCTGCCATGATTGAGCCGACCGGCATTCCTGACCAACAAGAACAAGATTCGGCGCGCGCCCTCGTGACCGTCCTTGAGGCGCGAGGCATGACCCGGCGTTTCGGCGGTTTGGTGGCGGTGAACGATGTCACTTTCTCGGTCAACGAAGGGGAGATATTCGGGCTGATTGGGCCGAACGGCGCGGGCAAGACGACGCTCTTCAACCTGATGACCGGGTTTATTCAGCCATCGAGCGGCACGCTGATCTACCGGGGCCGCAACATCACCGCGCTTCGCCCGCACAAGGTCGCCGCGCGCGGCATCGCGCGCACGTTCCAGAACATTCGTCTCTTCGGTGAGTTGAGCGCGCTGACCAATGTGATGATCGCCCAGCACGTCCACATGCGCAGCGGCGTAATCGCCGGGGTGCTCGGGCTGCCGCCCGCGCCGACCGAGGCGCGCGCCACGCGGCGAAAGGCGATGGAATTGCTCGATCTCGTCGGGCTGGCGCACCGCGCGGAGGACAAGGCCGTCAACTTCGCCTACGGCGATCAACGCCGCCTGGAGATCGCCCGCGCGCTCGCGCTCGAACCGCGCCTCTTGCTCCTCGATGAACCCGCCGCCGGCATGAACCCGAACGAGAAGCAGACCCTGAGCGCGTTCATCCGCTCCGTGCGCGATCAGTTCGACCTGACCGTCCTGCTGATCGAGCACCACGTCCCGATCGTCATGGGGCTGTGCGACCGCATCGCGGTCCTGAACTTCGGCAAATTGATCGCATTGGGCGCGCCCGCAGCCATCCAGAAAGACCCGGCGGTGATCGAAGCCTACCTCGGCGATGCCGGATGAGCGCAGCGGACGCCGCCCCGAACGAGCAGCCTGTCGAGCCGCGCGATCCGTCGGCCACGGCGAGTGTCGCCACGATCCTTGAGTTGCGGAACATCTCCGTGAATTACGGGGCGATCCAGGCGTTGCGGGAGGTCAGCCTCACGGTCCAGGCGGGCGAAATCGTGACGCTCATCGGCGCGAATGGCGCGGGCAAGAGCACGACCCTCCGGTCGATCTCCCGCCTGCTCAACGCCCACTCCGGCCAGATTTTCTATGAGGGCAAGGAGATCAGCCGTCTACGCCCGGACGAAATCGTGCGGATGGGCGTCGCGCAGTGCCCGGAGGGTCGGCGCGTGCTGACGCGCTTCAGCGTCCTCGATAATCTGGAGATGGGGGCGTACACACGCTCGGATCGCGCGCAAGTCCGCGCCGACATCGAGCAGCAGTACGCGCGCTTCCCGATTCTCGGTGAGCGGCGCAAACAGCAGGCGGGCACGCTGAGCGGCGGTGAGCAGCAGATGCTCGCCATCGCACGCGCGCTGATGAGCCGCCCGCGCGTGCTGCTGCTCGATGAACCGAGCCTCGGCCTCGCGCCGCTCATCGTGCGAGACATCTTCACCGTCATCCGCGAGTTGCACGCGCAGGGAGTCACGATCCTGCTGGTGGAGCAGAATGCCCACCTCGCGCTCCAATACGCCGATCGCGGTTATGTCCTTGAGGCGGGCCGCATCACGATCACCGGCAAGGCAGTGGACCTCGTCAATGATGACCGCGTGCGCCAGGCATATCTCGGCTAATCCGCAGTGGTATCATGGCGGCATGACAGCGGATGCGTTTTTCCATGACGGGTCGCGTCTGGAATTATATGCCAACGACTCCTTCTCCCTCTTGCTCCCGACAGACGGCGACTGGCGATCGGCACACAAACGCCGGACGTACAGCGCGCGCAATATCGTTCGCTCCCGCGATCACACGACGCTCTCCGTTGTGCTCTACCCGCGCGAGAAGATCGGCGGCATGTACAAGGACGGCGAGACGTTCCTCGCCCAAACGCAGCGCCTCCCGACCGACATCCAGGTCGATACGCGCACGGGCGCTTCCCCGGTCTGGATCACGCAGTACACGAATGGAGAGGTTGACCGATACTTCGCACTGATCGAGGGCGCGGAGGCGCTACTGGAGATTGACTGCACCTGCGATCCCCATGCGCCGGGGCCACCGCTGGAAGAAATCGCCGCTTCCGCACAGATGACGACGCCATCGACAATGAACGAGCCGCGATGGTGCACGCTCCATCTGCCGGACGTAACCATCGAAGTCCCGGATGACTGGCAGCAACGAGACGAGTACAATCGCCCCTTCGATACGCCCTATATCACCGACGCGCGCGGGGTCGCGATTGTCCGCGTAGACAGCGCGTATACATTGCGGCAACTCTCGCCGCCGCAGTACCGTGTCCAGCCATTGGAGCCAGGGAAAAACCTGCGGACGTACCTTATCGGGCTGAAGGGCGAACGCCGCCGGTCGAGCATGGATGGCGCGACCTATCAACTTCAGGGTGAGGATCGTGTGCGAACCAAAGGGGTGCGCGGCACGCGGCTACGATATCAGGGGTATTCGCCCAGTGGTGTGCGCGGGTCGATGGAGTGGTACCACGAACTGCTGCTACTGGAGGTGGGAGCCGCGACGCTCCTGGTAACGGTCTACTGCGACTGGATTGAGCGGCACCGATACCGGCGCATCTTCGCGCGGATCACCGAGTCCTTGCGGCCCGCCTAGTGACGCGAGCGCACCGACTCCTCTCCCAGCGCGATCAGGAAAGCCCCCGCGACCGAGGGGTGGAACTGTGACCCGCTGCCCCGCCGGACCTCCGCGACCGCCTCGTGCCAACTGCGCGCGCGCTGGTACGGCTGCTCGGTGATCATCGTGGCGAATGCCTCGGAGACCGCAAGCACCGCAGCGCCGAGCGGGATCGCGCCGCCCGCAAGCCCGTCGGGGTACCCGGCGCCATCGTATCGTTCATGGTGATGGCGCACGAGTTGCGCGAACGGTTCCAGCGGTTGATGCACGCCGACCATCGCCTCCCCAACCTCGGGGTGCGTCAGCATGTTCAGCCGTTCGAGCGCGGTGAGTGCGCCGGAGTGGTCGCGGTGATCGACAGGAATCGCCACTTTCCCGACATCATGGAGGAGCGCGCCACACGCGATCTGGCGCATGACATCGGGCGGCAAGTCCAGCGATTCGCCGATCATCAGGGCGTAAAACGAGACATCCGACGCATGCAGCTGCTCGGCACGGTCGAGTCGTTGGATCAACAGGCGGATTGCCGCCGAGACATCGCGGGGGATCGGTGGGCGACGACGAGTGCTGGCCATGGACATTCTGTACGCCGCTCCTTGCTGGAGAACGTGCGCTGCCCGGTCTCGAACGCCCGACAGCATCCGTATCGTACCGCATTCTCGGTAAAAGAGTAGTCCCAAGAACGATTTTTGGCTAGACGGCAACCACTACAGTCGGCGAGTGACTCGGCATGACGGATTTTTGAGGTTACGGATGCAAACCGGCGACCGTTTCAGAAAACAGTAAAGCCCCGACTGATCTTTCACAGTGCTGTCGTGCGAAACCCAACACGCCGCCTCTGATTACTCAGAGGACTACCGTGCCTGCATTGGTGATCCGACGTGCGCGTGGGCACTCGCCTTCCATCCGCCGCATCTCGCCCGAAGGTGAGAGGTTTTCGTCACTCCAGTCATTGCTACTCAACGACTCGGGACTTTACCGTGAACGTACAGTATCATGCGTCCGGGCGATTGTCAATACTTTCCGCATATTCTTCGTTTTTTGCGCGG
>JBBSII010000454.1:0-4328 GCA_038232175.1 Thermomicrobiales bacterium | reverse complement strand
TGGTGGATTCGGTACCCATACTGTAGCAAGAGCGATCCATCTCCGCCTCTTTCTCCCTAAACTGACAAACTGTCCGCCCCTGAACCCCACGGGGAAGGGGTGACTCTCCCTTGGCACCGTGTCCCATCCGTCAGAAACGAGCCTATGCCAAGTCCCCGCCATCCACCTCACACAGCACAATTTTGTTATTCCCCACCCCAAACCGCCGCTATTCTAAATAATATTGATTGCGATATTGACAAAATCAATGTCACCTGCTATGATCCGCACTGTCGGCAGATTGCCGCCGGGTTTCACTCCACCACGAGGAGGCGGATAGATGACTTTGACAATTGCGGCGCGCTGGCGCGTTACTTTCCGGGTGCAGTCGCTCGCGCGTGTAACGATGCCCGCCGCCCGGCCGGTTCGCACGACCCGACAGCCGGACTTGCTGGCAATCGCGCAAGCACGGCAACTGCACGAGGAACTTGAAGAAATGCGGATTGGCTGGGAGATGCAAGCGCTGCTGAGTTCACGGAGGATGCTCTAGATGGCGAGCGAGAAACCAATCTACCCTGCGCCCCGGCTCGACCCCGTCACCGGCGAGGCGCTCATCATCACCCGGCTGGAAGGGCCGACGACGGGGATCGCGATTGAGGGCCGCTTCTCCTTCGGCAGCGGCGGCCGTCTCGACGGCCTCAGCCCGGAGCACCTCGCGTTCGTCGAGGTCTTCCTGAAGAACCGCGGCATCATCAAAGATGTCGAGGCGGAACTGGGCATCTCGTACCCGACGGTGCGGGCGCGGCTGGACGAGGTGATCCGCGCGATGGGGTACGCGCCATACGCGGATGCCCCCGCCCATGTCGCGGGCGCGCCGATCAGCCCGGAGGAGGAGCGGCGCGCGATCCTCGCGGATGTCGCGGCGGGGCGCATCCCCGCGCGGGAGGCGGCGTTCTACCTGCGCGTCGGCGGCAAGCAGGGGAGCGGCGACATCGAGATGCGCGTCGGGCGCCGGAGCAGGCGGGACGAACGCGAGACACCAGACAAGGAGACGAAATAGTCAACGACCCCCAGATAAATCCGGGGGCTTGCGGCGAAGGAGGATCACCTTGCCACGTTCAGGACTGATTCATACCCACCAGTCCCTAACCGATTCACACGGTGGGCGGGTTGACTTCGCGCTGGCTACGCTACTTACCACCCGGACGAGCGAGACGCACCAAAGCCAGAATCTCAGTGCGGAGGCATCACTGCCTGCCCTGCTTGCTCGTCCCTGTTGCGGTGCGTGACGCCGCTTGCTTACCCCTGAGAGGCCGGAGCCATTGGGCAACGCACACTGAGTATAGCAGATTTCGTTGCGGTACGGGGGCCGCATTCTCCTCCCGGTTGCAACCGGGAGTCCCCTGCGGAGGTTTCTATGGAAAACGCGCGCACGGAGCGAACATTCGCGCTTTCACCCGGCGTCGTGCCGACGATTGTTGCACGCACGCCGACGGGCGCCATCCACATGTATGGTGAGGAGCGGGGCGATGTCGCGGTCAGCGTCACCGTCGAACCCGCCGACGCGGTTGGTCGGGAAGTGGAAGTTGTCGTGGAGCAGACCGGCGAGACGATCCGCGCGGAGGTTCGCGGGATACGCGGCGAGACGCCCTCCAACTGGCTCCGGGGCAACATGCACGCCCGGATCGCGATTGAGGTTCGCACGCCGCTGCGGAGCGTCATCGAGGTGGACGGCGCGAGCGCGAGCCTCCACATCGAGCGGCTCGACGGCGCGGTGCGGGGGCGCACGGCAAGTGGCGACATCCACATCGATCATCTGACGAATGGCGTGACAATCACGACCGCGAGCGGCGACGTGCGCGCGCACGCACTCTCCGGCGCGGTGCAGGTCCAGACTGCGAGCGGCGATATCACGCTCGAACGGGGCAGCGGCGACCTGACGATCCACACCGCGAGCGGCGACATGACACTCACGCAGATCACCGGCAGGCTGGACTTGAGCGCCGCGAGCGGCGATTGCAGCGTCCGCTCCTCCGCGCTCACGGCGTGCCACGCCAAGACGGCGAGCGGTGATTTAGTCGTCGCGACGCCCCTCGCGCCAGAGGGCGACTACGACTTCAGCACAGTCAGTGGCGACCTCACGCTGCTCGTGCCAGGGGAGACCCGCGCCACTGTCTCGCTCAAGACCGTCAGCGGCGACCTCTCCTGCGCTCTCCCTGCGAGTAATGACGGCGGCAAGCGCAACCGCACCCTCCAGATCAACGGCGGCGGCGTGGCCGTGCGCGTGAAGAGCGTCAGCGGCGACTGCACCATCCGCGCCGCGAGCGAGCACCTACCACCAATGCCGACCGGCGCATCACTCGCCACGCGCACCGACCTGCGCTCGCCCACCAGACCGCCTGCGGCGTTGTCGCTCGCCTCACCGAACGCACCACTAGCGGATGCGGCGCAGGAGACGGATTTCACCGAAACGCTCGCGGTGCTCCAGGCGGTCGAGCGCGGCGAACTGACAATCGACGAGGCGATGGAGAAACTCGACTCGCTCGAAGGGGACGCGCACGCCGCGCCCCTTCCCTCAGAGCAGGGAAGCGGCGCTACCGGTGGAGGGGCCTGAGCCTTGCCAACCGAATTGGGTGGTGGGATCACATTGTAGCGACTCGTCGCCTTGCTTCTCTCGCCGCCCGCTCTCAAGAGAGAGCGGGCAGTGACCCTGGCTGCCGATCAGCCGGCTGGCTCAGGAGCTGAGAGCGATGCATGCCGAACCCGTTTGTTCAAGGTGGTCGCGATGGCAAGGATCATCAGCCACACTCCCAGGAGCAGCGCGCTCCCTTTCGCCCCCACTCCTTGAATCAGTATTCCCCCGATGATGGCCCCCACCGATTGTGCTCCCTGCGTCATCAATTGCACCGTGCTGCCGGTGCGGCCACGCAGGGAATCGGGCGTGGCCATCAGCCGGTAGCTATTGAGCGGGACCGTATACATCGGGCTAACAAACTCCTCTGCGGCCGCGATGAAGCCCATGACAAGGGCAGTTGGGGCAACCGCATAGAGGGGAACATCAGGGCTTCGAGCCAGAGCATGCCGATCGCGATCATTCCGAAGCGCACATATTTGCGCACCCGATTGCTCGCGAGATTCCCGAGGAGCGCGCCCGCAGCCGCCCCGGTGAAAATAGCGCCGATGCCACGCGGGGAGGTGTGGAGTTCTCTGGCGAGAACCAGAATGACGAGGTAGCCCGCGCCGTAGCGCAGACTATCCGCCCCATTCACCACGGTGAGAAACCTGAGGAGCGGCTGCTTCCACAACCACGAAAAGCCCTCAGCGACAGCCTTGTGCAGCGGAAGGCTCGAACCTTCACTCCTACTCTGGAGATTCCCACGAATGAGGCCCAACGAGAACACCGAGGCGCCAAAGGAGATGGCGTTCACAAGGAATGGGAAAGCGTTCCCGATACTGTACAGCGTGCCGCCAAGGAACGATCCAAACGTGCGAACACCGGAATACGCCGCCTGCGATTGGGAAAGAGCGAGGGGGAGTTGATCGCGCGCCACCACATTGGGCAGCGCGGCACTGTTCGCGACGCTAAAAATCGTTCCGAGCACGCCTGCGATCGTCACAACAATATAGATCTGCGGCATTGTCAGGGTGTGGAACCAAAGCGCAACAGGAATGGTCAGTGTGATGAGCATACGCCCGGCATCGCAGATCACCATGGTCCTTTTCCGGTCCCACTTGTCCGCGAGCGCGCCCGCAATCGGGCTGACCACAAGAACGGCGATGGTGCTCAAACTCACCGCGATACCCGCCTGGACAACGGACCCGGTGAGGGCTAAGACGAGGAGCGGTAGCGCGATGAATTGTTGCTGGTTGCCGATATACGAAACGATCTGACCCCCCTGCAAGAGCAGGTAGTTGCGATTACGCCAGAGAGGTAGTGCGTCGGTTGCGGGCTTGTGCGATTGCATGGGTGGACTCCCTGCTCGAATGTCTCCCGAAGAAGAGACACAAAAAAGCCGTGGACGGCGCGTGCAACTCGCCGAACGGCTTTCGTGCAAGTAGGGAGTAAAAACGAAAACAAAAAAGCCGCAGGCGAGACAATGTCGTGTCGCCTGCGGCCGGTCGGGTTGACGGTATGCTACGGTATCTCTCGCTTCTGCACACGTCTTCCCCAAGGGGCACGGTACGGCCTTGGACGACACGAAGCGCATGAACGCTCTTTCCTCCGTGTGCGCTTCGTTGTCGCAATCGCGATCGCCATACGAATCCCTCTGCTCACTTCCGCGCTGGTAGCCTCGTACTGCTCAGCGTAGCAGAGAACGAACGTAGCATCCCCATATTCATGTGTCAAC
>JBBSII010000453.1:0-4346 GCA_038232175.1 Thermomicrobiales bacterium | reverse complement strand
TATGCGCCTGCGGGAAAGCACCGGAAGTGGGGGACGATGGCGACTGAGAATGCTTCGGGGTATGTCGATTCGCGCCGTATCGGGGACAGTACCGTCACGGTCATCAACGACGGCACCTCCCGCTGGACGCCGAACGTCGATGTGACGCCGGATGCGCTCCGCGCGGCGATGCCGGAGATGGACGCGCGGGGTCAGATCACGATTGGCTTCCACGTCGCCTTCATCCAGCACGGTGGCGCGTCGATCCTCGTGGACGCGGGTTTCGACGACCCCGATTCCGCGTGGGGCCGGAAGTTCCCGACACTGTGGGGCGGGGCGGTGCGCTCGCCGGGCGTGGAGGCGGGGCTGCGTTCCATCGGCGTCCGGCCCGCCGACATCACCCACGTCGTCATCACGCACGCCCACTTCGATCATTACGTCGGCGCGACGATCGAGCGCGACGGCGGCTATGTGGCGCGCTTCCCGAACGCGCGGCACCTGATCGGGCGCGCGGATCGAACGATGAGCCGCTATGGCCGCGCGCCCGACTCTGAACTTGCCGGTCGCATGGAGACGCTCGAACGGCTTGGCCTGCTCGAACTGGTGGACGGTGGCTGTGAGATCGTCCCTGGCGTGACGATGATCCACGCGCCGGGAGAGTCGCCGGGCCACTCCATCGTGCGGATCGCATCGGCGGGGGCACACTTCTACGCGCTCGGCGACGTCTTCCATCACCCCTGCGAGGTGGAACATCTCGATTGGGCGCTCACCGGGCGGGATCAGGCCACGATGCGCGCTACCCGCGACCGCCTCATCACTCGCGTGATCCCGGAGAACGCCACGCTGATGTATGCGCACGCCCACTTCCCGCCGTGGGGGCGCATCGTACCTGCGGGCGACGGCTTCCGTTGGGCGGAGGCGTGAGCGCAGGCGCAAGACGCCATTGCTGGTAATCGAAAGCAAGTGAACCGCAAAGACGCAAAGAAGGCGCAAAGGACGCAAAGAAAAACGGTGATCCTCTTTGCGTCCTTTGCGCCTTTGCGATCTCTGTGTCGATTCGGTTTGCCCCCTTGATTCTATGATGTCTCCGGTCAGGCGGGGGCGACCGCCAGCACGCGCACCGGGCTGCCGCTCCCACCGACGATCTTTAGCGGCGCGGCGATGACGATTGCACCGGTTGGGGGCAACTGATCGAGGTTGCAGAGGCTGGCGAGGCCGAACCTCCCCGCGCCGTGCATCGTCGTGTGATTCGGGAATGGTGGGTCGAAGCCACCCGCCTGCCCCGCGTCCGTCCCGACGGTCTCGACGCCGACGCCGAGGATGTCGCGCTCGTGCGCGAGGAACTGCGACGCGCTCTGGTGGAAGCCGGGCGTATGCGGGCCGCTCGCGTCTTCGTTGAAGAACTCCTTCACATCGGTGCGCTTGCTCCAGTCCGTCCGCAGGAGCACCCACGCGCCCGCTGGGATGCGCCCGTGCTCCGCCTCCCACGCCGCGATGTGCCCCGGCATGAGCAGGAAATCGGCGTCCGCCGCCGACTCGCCCGACACGTCGATCACGCAGGCGGGGCCGACGAACCGGCTCACTGGGATCGTGTCGCAGGTGTTGTCCGGCAGGTCCTTCCCGGTGATCCAGTGGGCCGGGGCGTCGAAGTGCGTGCCCGTGTGCTCGCCGAGGTGGAGCGTGTTCCAGTACCATGCGGGGCCTCGGTCGTCGAAGTGCGAGATCACCTCCATCGTCAGCCCCGGCGACGCGCCGAACATCGGCGGCAGCGCGATCACCGGCGTCTCCGGGCTGAGGGGTTGCGTGAGATCGACGATGGTCAGTCGCCCGGCGGCGAGGTCGCCCACAAACTGCGTCAGCGTATCGGGCATGGACATGGACATGGCGGTTCTCCTTCGGTCACGGAATACGAAAAGGGGGTGTCGTCGCGCGCATCATCCCCGGCGCGGCGGCATTTGTCCAGCATTCGCACTGGCACACCGTCAGGCGAGGATGACGAACCCTTGCGCGTCCACCTCGTCACAGAGCGCAGGGACCTGCGGCCATGTCTCCGCGTGCGCGGCGCCTTCGGCCCACGCTTGCCGTTGCGCTTCGTTGTCGAAGCAGATGTCGATCTCATACGTCGTCTCGGAATCGTACGCGCGCATAAGCATCGTGGAGCGAAATCCTGCCTGGCTCGTGATCGCGGACACATACGCTTCGTGATACAGCGCCTCCAGTTCCTTGCCGCGTCCCGGCTTCGTCGTCAGGTAGATGTGCAAGGTAATCATGCGCGCGCCCTCACCGGAACCGGCAATCGGAAGACCGCAATGGCGGTTCCCGCAAGCGCCCGATCGAGCGTCGCGGGGTCGAGGTCGAGGGCGCGATATTTGGCGAGTTCCGCAGCGAGGTTGTACAACGAATCGCTCCCCATCATCACGCGCTCCGGCCCGATGCCTTCGATGAACTACTTGATATCGTCGGGCGCGGATCATGACGTGTCGAGGATGATGTTCTCGCGCTCCTGTGCCACCACGAACGCCTCCGGCGCATAGATCGTGTGGCCGCTATGGGCGAGGATGAAGGTTGTCTGTGGGTACTGCCTGGCGGCGGGGAGCATCAACGCCGGGAGGGCAAAGGGGACACCCGGCCCGGTGTGGATCATCACCAGGACCCCGAGGTCTGCCGCCGTGCGGTAGACCGTCTGGGCGTCCGGGGTGAGCGGGTTGACCGCGTGGCCGATAGTGTGGATCTTCAGGGCAACGAAGCCCAGGTCCCGCACGCAGCGACGCGCTTCCGCGCGGTAGTGCTCCGGGTCGCAGTGCGGGGACATGCTCATGATGCCGAAGATGCGGCCTGGGTGTTGCTTTGCCAGCGCCGCGATGCGGTCATGGACGGCGGCGGGGTCCGGGGCGCCGGGATACGGTTGCACGATGGCGGCATCGACCCCATTGCGGTCGAGCGCCGCCATCAGTTCCGCTTCCTCGATGTTCAGCCCGAAAACGCGGCAGGGACCGAGGTGTTGGTGGACATCGATAATCATGTCAGGCCTCCTTACTGCTTCCGACCCGTCAACCCCAGCGCATCGCGCAGGTACTCGCGGCAGAGCGTGGCGCTCTCCAGGGTGCCGTAGGCGGAATAATCCATGTCGTCAACGATCCACCCGTCGAAGTTCATGCCCCACAGGATGGTGAAGAGCGCCGGGAAGTCGATGCGGCCACGGCCCAGTTCGACGAACCGCCACTGCGAATCCACATGGTACCCGCCGTTATCACGCGGGCCATCGGGGCCGCCGTGGCGCGCGGCTTGCTCCCAGTTGTGGTTCACAGCAAGGTCTTTAAAGTGGACGTACCCGATCCGTGTCGCATACCGCTGGAACGTCTCCAGCACGTCGTAATCGCCCATCGCGAGTTGGGCGGAGTCCGGGCAGAAATGCACAAGGGCGGGATCGGTCAGCGCCATGAAACGGTGGAAGGGCGCGGACCACTCGAAAACCCCGCCCCAATGCTAGTGCCACGCGAGAGAAAGCCCGTGCTCCTGGGCGATGCGTGCGTACCGGTTCGCCGCATCGGCCACGCCCTGCACATCGTTTTCCGTCACGTCTTCCACCCGGTGCAGATGCGGCTTGTGGCCGCCGTCCAGCAGCGCCCATTTGCTGCCAGCCTCGGCGGCGAACGCGACGTTTCGCCGGAAATCCTCGTCCTCATATCCCCGGCGGGAGGGATCGAGATAGGCGAAGCTGCTGCACACGCTCGTGAGCGTGAGGCCGTGCAGATCGAGCAAGCGGCGAAACTGCACCGGGCGATCGATGAACGGCCGCAGGCCCGGGCCAAAGAGTTCAACACCGTCGAACCCCGCCAGCGCGAGTTCATCCAACGCGCGGTGGACATCCTCGGTGTGCCCGTCCCGCCACCATGCCGCGATCCCGTACCCGACACCAATCGTCATGATCGATTTCTTTCCTCTGTCGTCGCTTGTGCTCTGTCACGATTGAGTTGATGGATATGGATAAAGATGCTTGAGTTTGATGCGCGCATCTGCGGTCGTGAATCGCCAGTTGATGATCGCCTCCACGCCGTTGCGTCCATCTTCCCATGCCGCTGCCTCCCGTATCAAGCGCGCGGCGTCGGCGATGCGATGGTCGAGGCATTGTCGTCCCAGGACGCTCAACTCGATCTCCGCAGGTGCCCTTTAGCCACGGCTTGAGCGCGTTTTTGAGCGTGCGCACGCGTGCCACGGTCGGCTCGCTCAGGGCTTATGCGTTCTCCATGAAAGGGATGCCGAGTAAGGCAAGCGCGGCGTGGACATCGCCGCTGTAGCAGCGTAATCGCTCGGCAATTGTCCGCCATCCCGCCCGATGCAGCACACTCACCACGGTATCACGTAAG
>JBBSII010000452.1:0-4353 GCA_038232175.1 Thermomicrobiales bacterium | reverse complement strand
GTTGGGAAGACGCCCGCAACACGGCGGGGAGCCGGATCGACTGGCGCTTCACGACGGCAGATGCACGGATCAAGCTCAAGCATCTCTATCCGATCACCCTTCCCGATGAATGCGGTGTATCCTCTGTGTCAGAATACTAGACCATCAGGCCCAAATGCCGCGCCGCAGCGATCAAGCCCGGATCATCCGCGCGCATGGACTGTACGGGGTGTTGGTTGCCGACCAGCCGATCCGCGAAGAGCGCCCAGCATTCCCACGCCGCCCCGTGTCGCGCGACCTATCGCAACCCCGCTAAGACTGGTCGACGAAGGGGGCGCGGAACTCGGCGAACGTGTCGGGATGAGCGACATCGACGAAGCAGAGCGCGGGATCGAGGAGCAGTTGCCCAACCCCGCGCATCTGTCGCCATCCCGCAGGGACATCGCGTCCAATGCCACAAGTGCCTCCAGATCGGGGCAGAAGTGGGCGATCGGCTCCGCGAACGCCCCGTCCCGCTCTGTAGCGGCACAGTGGCGACTATGTGGCCACGGCTGCGAGACGCCGGAACACCGATCCCGGCGAGCCTTCTTCGAGTTGCCGGCGGATCGCGTCCGCACACTCCTCCGGGCTCAGCGCTGCGGTGTCCACCTCCAGGTCGTAGATTCCCGGGACATGGACGACATCCTGCCACCGGAGCACCGGCGCGGTCACCGAGCCGTCCTCGGCGTAGCCAACCTGCCAGGTGGCAAGCCGGCGTTCCATCACGACCGCAAGCGGGCACCGCACGCCCACGAACAGCACCGGGAGGCCCTGTAGTCGCCGGGCACAGTCAGGAAGGATCCCACGCGGGACGGAATAGTCATCATGGTGCCCGACATCAACCACGACGTTGAGCCCCAAGCGGCTATGCGCGGCGATGGCCTCGTACATAGCGCGGTAGAGCGTCACGATGAGCAGCTCCAAGTCGGGGCGCTCGCCCCCGGGCCGCAGGCCGATCCCGGGCCGATAGCGTTCGGGGGTCATCGGGATGAACCGGTCTACCCCCAGATTCATCCACACACCGGCGAAGGTATCCTGGATCGCGGCGGCGATGCTGGACTTGCCGGAACGCGGCGTCCCGTTCAGGATCACGACCTGGCCGGGTGTAGCCAGCTGAGACATGCGGTCCTCCTCGGGGAACGAGGCGCATCCGTCCCTCAGATACACCTCGCTCCCGGTACGCAGTGCGTGGCGGAAGCATCAGAACGCAACGTAGTAGTCGTAGGGTCGCCTGTCCGGGACACGGGAGGTGCGAAGCACGGCCCAGTGATGGGCATCCGAGACGTCCTCGAGTGTCCAGCCGAGATTCGTCAGACAGAACGACGCAGCGCGCGCGATTGCGGGGAGATGGTAGTCGTCCAGGAAGATGATCCCTCCCGCGCGTACGAGCCGCCCGAGGAAGGTGAGGTCGAGGAAGACCCCGTCGAAACGGTGGTTGCCGTCAACAAACGCTAGGTGAAAGCGCCGCGCTTCGCCGAGGAAGCGCGGGAGCACGATTTGTGACTCCTCCGCGTGGTGTTCCACAAGCTCCGCGACCCCCGCCTCGTCGAGAAACTGCAACCCACAGTTTGCAAACCGCGTCGCCTGATTCGGGTCGATGGCGACGTGGCGCGCCGTGGGATCGGCGTTCTCGAGCAGGCCCGCGCAAATATGCAGCGCCGAGATGCCGTAGCCGAGGCCAATCTCAATCGTCTGCGTCGCCCCTTCCCGTACGACCCACTCCCGCAACGCCTCGCCCTCGGCAGCACTCGCCGCGACGGGGAAGAGCCGGTGAAGCGTGCCATCGATACGCGCAACTGCGGTGCCGTCGCGTACGAGGCGCTCGATCACGCGGCGGACTCGTTGCTCTCCGCCTCCCATCGTCCCCGGATGCATGCGAGAAGCCCCCCTTCCTCAATCAGCCGCAACATCGCCGCAGCCTGCCTGTCGAACCGTCCGAGGCGATGCAACCTCGGCCCGATGATCGTACAAGGCAGCGGGCGAAAACACAGCCCGCCATTCGGGTCGTGTGTCCCGCTTGCGGCGCGTGTTATATTGAGGGGGAAGGAGCAAGCCGAATCATGTCTCAATCCGTTGTTTGCCGGGTCTTGTTTCCTGAACCTAAGACTTCCTTGGGTTCCATAACACCCCCTCCAGCGTCACTTCGCGCCCGTCATCGACTTCGGCACCGCGCGACAGATGTTCGCGCCGTGATCGTCTTACCACGAGGCACGCAGTCGCCGATGTTCCAAGTGCGTACATGTGCATTGTTGACCGATGCGAGCGAGAGCGCGTCGCTATGATGCCACATTGGAAACGATCGCGATGATGGTTTGCTAAGTGATGCTGTAGGGGCAGTTCTCGACACTGTTCGCGGATGAGCGCCGCGAGCAGAAGGCTGGCGATGCGCTCATGACAGCAGTGATCCCCTTCATCGGACGCTTTTTGGCCTCATGCGAGGTTCTCAACCCCGCGTACTTTGTCCTTGGTAACACCTTCGCGCACTTTGGGCCACGTAGCGATTTCCGTACCGCTTGATCGCTCGCAACGTCCGGTCCTCTTCGGGGGATCCATTGTGCGATACTAGCTCGCATCCAGACACGTGCGCGTTACAGCCGCGCGCGGGTGCGGGCTGGGAGCCGATCGGGCCGCCCGTCCGGCATGCCTCAACGAGTAGAGGGAGGAGACAACGATGTCCGCATTGCAATTTGGCTGGATCACGCCGATGGTCGGCCCGCCGGAGAGCGATTTCCTGCCGTTGGCGATCTATCAAGAGCAGCATATCCTGCCGACCGCGATGGAGCACTTCGATTCCCTCTGGGCCTGCGATCATTTCTATGGCTTCCAACGCCCGACCGATCCCTTCCTGGAAGGGTGGACGACGCTGACCTGGCTGGCCGCCAAGTTCCCGAAGGTGCAACTCGGCCACCATGTCCTCGGGCTCGGCTACCGCAACCCGGCGCTGACCGCGAAGATGGCGGCGACCCTCCAGACCCTCAGCGGCGGTCGTTTCATCCTGGGGATCGGGGCCGGCTGGCGTGGCGAGGAGTATCGCTACTACGGCTACGACTTTCCCCGCGCGGCGGTGCGGATCGCGCAACTGGACGAAGCGGTCCAGCTGATGCGCCGCATGTGGACCGAGGAGGCGGCGAGTTTCGCCGGCAAGTACTTCACGATCGAGACGGCCTACGCACCCCCGCGCCCGGAGCCGACCCCGCCGGTGCTGATCGGCGGCAAGGGCGAGCAGCTGATGTTACCGCTGATCGGGCGACAGGCGGACCTATGGAATGTCAGCGACTCCGGCGGGTTGGCGGTCTATCGGCGGCGGCGCGACATCGTCCATCGGAGCGCCGAGGCGGCCGGGCGCGACCCCGCCGCGATCGTCCTGACCGTCACCCACGAGGCCCCACTGCCGCAGACGAGCGACGAGTCGAAGCGGTGGGTCGAGAAGCTCCAGGCATGGTCGGCGGAGGGCGTCAGCCACTTCCTGCTCGACTTCGGCCACGTCACCGCCACCGAACCAGTCATGCGGTTCGTCGAAGAGGTGATGAGGCCGCTGCGCGGCGCATGAACATCGTCTCCTGCGACCCCGGAGAAAAGAGTGAGAACGGGGATACCGGTCGGCGTGGGCAGGTCGGCATCCCCGACATCCTGGATCAGGTTGGTTCGTCCCTCCTTCGGGGGTTCGATGCTCCGACCGTCTCGCCACAATTGAGGCTCTGCGTTGTCTCGTCCGCCGCGGGAGATATCGCTCCCGTCGGCTGTGCCGTCGGCCTTCCGGCACGCGGGTGTCCGATGAGCGAGGGAGTCCATGACTGAGGGAGAACAATCAATGACCGTGTTGCTCGCCGGTGCGACCGGCTATGTCGGCGGTCGTCTCGTGCCGCGCCTGCTCGCGGCGGGCCATCGTGTGCGCGTGCTGGTCCGCGACCCCGATCGCCTGCAGGGCCGCGACTGGCTGCCGCAGGTGGAGGTGGTGCGTGGAGACGTCTTCGATCCCGCCTCGCTCACGGTCGCCCTCGCGGGCACGGACGTCGCTTACTATCTCGTGCACAGCCTCGCGGGTGGCGCGGGCTTCCACGAACGTGACCTGGAGGCCGCCCGCCGCTTCGGGCAAACGGCCCGTGCCGCCGGTGTCGCGCGCATCCTCTACCTCGGCGCCCTCGGCGACCCCCGTGCCGACCTGTCGGCGCATCTGCGGTCTCCGTCAGGAGACCGGTGAGGCCCTGCGGGGGGCCGGCGTGCCGGTCACCGAGTTCCGGGCGGCGATCGTCGTCGGCGCGGGCAGCGTCTCCTTCGAGATGATCCGCTCCCTGACCGAGCGGCTGCCGCTGATGATCTGCCCCCGCTGGGTCT
>JBBSII010000451.1:0-4360 GCA_038232175.1 Thermomicrobiales bacterium | reverse complement strand
TACGCCACCCACTTCGATGCATACATGCAGATGCTCAAGAACTGCCCGCCCGCCCCCGGCCACGACCGCGTCCTCACCCCCGGCGAGCCGGAGTGCGCCGCCGAGGTCGACCGCCGCGCGAACGGCATCCCGCTCCATCCCTCTGTCGTGGAAGATTTACAGAAGATCGCGGATGAATTGGACATTCCGTTCGCGTAGGGCCTACTGCGCCATGTACCCGCCATCGACGGCGAGCACATGCCCGGTGACATACGACGACGCATCGGAGCAGAGGAAGAGGACGGGGCCGACGATTTCCGGCGGGTTGCCGAAGCGACCGATGGGGTGCTTGGCGCGGAAAGCGTCGTAGAAGGGCGGCTCTTTGGCGACTTGCCGGGCGACCGGGTCCGTGGCGAAGACGCCGGGGGCGACGGCGTTGACGCGCACGCCGGTCGTCGCCCACTCAATGGCGAGCGAGCGCGTGATCTGCACGACGCCGCCCTTGCTGGCGATGTACGCCGGGTTGCCGGGATAGGCGATTAACCCCGCGATGGAGGCGAAGTTGACAATCCGGCCATCGCCCGCCGGGATCATCACACGGGCGGCGGCGCGACAGCAAAGGAACGTGCCCGTCACATTGAGCGTCAGAATCTCGTCGAACGTCTGGCGATCGTAGTCGAGCGCCACCCCCCGGCTGCCGCCACCCGCCGTGTTGATGAGGATGTCGAGACGACCCCATTGATCCACCGCGCGCTGCACCATGCCGTCCACCTGCGCCTCGTCCAGCACATTCACCGTCACGGCGAGCGCGTCGCCCCCCGCCGCGCGGAGGTCTGCCGCCACCTGTTCCGCACGCTCCCCATCGCGGTCTGCAATGAGCACGGACGCGCCGCTCGCGATCAGGCCGTGGGTGATTGGCGTTCCCAGTCCGCCCGCACCGCCCGTGATGATCGCCGCCCGCCCATCCAGCCGCCACATGCCCGGCACCATCGGTCGCTCGTCCACGCGCTTCCTCCTTCGTCCTCAGCATCACATCGCCACGCCATCATAATGTGAACCACACCGATTGTCCTGGGCGAACCGGGGGTCAACCACAGAGGCACAGAGAAACGCAGAGCGCGAACCATTTTGGGAAGGTGCGGTATAGTTCCAAACTGAACACCATCATCTCTCCATCCTCCTCCTTTCCCTCGTTGCGTTTCTCTGTGTGCTCTGTGTCTCTGTGGTTAGGTGTCCGTTTTCCGTCCCGACTCGACTGGGAGGTGTCATGATTCGCGGGTTGATCTTCGACTTTGACGGGTTAATTCTCGACACGGAGGTGCCGGACTTCGCGGCGTGGCAGGAAATGTTCGCGGAGCATGGCGTCGCGCTGCCGCGCGAGGAATGGACGCCGCTGATCGGCACGCACGGCGGCGCGTTCAACATCTACGGCTACCTGGAGACGCACGCGGGCCAACCAATCGACCGCGCCGACATCCGTGAGCGGCGGCGGGCACGCTTCCACGCGCTCATCGCGGCGGAGGCGATCCTCCCCGGTGTCGAGGCGTACATCGCGGCGGCGAAGGAGCGCGGGATGAAGGTTGGTCTCGCCTCCTCGTCGTCGCGCGAGTGGGTCGTCGGGCACCTGTCGCGCCTCGGCCTGCACGCCCATTTCGACGCGATCAAGACCAGTGACGACGTGCCGCAGGTCAAACCGGACCCCGCGCTTTATCGGGCCGCGCTCGACGCGCTCGGCCTGCGGCCGGACGAAGCGATCGCGCTGGAGGACTCGCGTAACGGTATCGCGGCGGCGAAGGCCGCAGGCATGTTCTGCGTCACGATCCCGAACGCGATGACGCGCGATCTCGACCTCAGCGCGGCGGACCTCCGCCTGACCTCGATGGCGGATCTGCCGCTCGCGGAACTGGTGAAAATCGCGGAAATGGCGGTCGCCACGCACGGAGACAGAACGAAACCGGTTTAACGAGGACGCCGTGCACTGTGTTATCCTGAGTGGGCGCTCCCAACAGTCGGCGCAGGTTGACACATAGGGAGTTTGCACCAATCGAATCTATCCGGGGGTGGGTGCCTCACACGAGGCTCACAGGGGGAAGTCCGGTTCGAATCCGGCGCTGTCCCGCAACGGTACCCGACGCATTGCCGTCGTCAGCCCGATCACCCGCCATCCCCGGTGTCGTCACCCTTCGCGCGAAAGGAGACGGACGATGGCACGCTCGCCATGAATCGTCCCTCGCCCGGTCCCGCAAGGACCGGCGGGGGACGCGCGTTTTTAAGTGCTGAGTGCTGAGTGCTGAGTGAGAAAGAATCAACAACAAGAACGCGCCTTCTCCCCTCTCCATCGCCGAACGGATCTGACACATACCATGATCTCCGGGCGATGGCTCCGTACGAGAGGGGCCGGGGGTGAGGAAAGAAGGAGCACCATGCGGAATTTCGGAAAACACGTCGGGGCGCTGGTAGTGATCGCGCTCGTCGCGCTGATGGTGGGTGTCGTGGCGCCCGTGCGATCCGCACCCACGCCGGAAGCGGCGAATGCGGTGGCGTACTTACGGGGGCAGCAGAACGCGGATGGCGGCTATCCGGGCTTCTCGGGGCCAGCGAGCGACCCGAGTACGAGCGCGGACGCGGCCCTCGCCTTCCTTTCGTCCGGCGTCGCGCTCGATGAGGTGAAGAAGGGCGACGCGAGCCTGCTCGACTACCTCCACACGAGCGCGGCGACGGTGAAAGCGGGTGCGGCAGCGAAGTACATCCTCGTGGCGGCGAACAGCGGCGAGAACCCCGCGTCGTTCGGTGGCGCGGACCTCGTCGCGCTCAGCATGGCGGACAAGAACGCGGCGGGCGTCTTCGGCGGTTCCTACTTCGTCCACGCGCTCGTCGTCCTCGCGCACGCAATCGCGAACTCGCCGGACGCAGCGCGCGGTCTCGATACCGGCGTGCTGCTCAGGGCACAGCAGGTCGACGGCGGTTGGGGCTTCGACGCGAAGGGCGCGAGCGACACGAACACCACCGCCATCGTCGTGCAGGCGCTCGTCGCCAGCGGGCAGGGCGGCGACGCGACGACGCGCGGCATGGCGTACATGGAAGGTACGCTGCAAACGAACGGCCTCTACCCCTTCGACACAAAGACGGGCGACGGCGACGCGAACAGCACCGCGTACATCCTCCAAGCAAAAATTGCCGCCCGCGCGAACCCTGCGGAGATCACGCGCACGCGGGCCGCGCTCATTGCCCTCCAGAACCCGAGCGGCGCATTCCCATACCAGAAGGCCGCGCCCGACGACAACCTCCTCGCCACCGTACAGGCGATACCCGCAGTGAATGGCCGCGCCTTCCCCGCGATCACCCTCATCGCGGACGACTTACCCCTCGCGGCGTAACGGAGGACTGAGACTGAGGACTGAGGACTAAGTGGGGAGGGGTGGGGCATTGGCATGGCGTAAGGGAGTAAGGCACATTAAAGTGGTGTACAGCGAGGTTGCATCACACCGTCGGGGCGCGGCTCGACGCGCCCTCCCCGCCCTGCCCTCGTCACCGAACGCCCGCGATCGCCTCGGCAAGGGCGCGTCGAGCCGCGCCCCTACGATCGGCGGCGCATGCGGCAACGCCTCCGCACATCGCTATCGTCAGCAAAAGGACTTAGTCCTGAGTCCTGAGTCCTTCGTCCTCCCCCGTGATTTGAGCGGTGTGAAGATGCTGTTCGTGGCGATGCTCGTGCTGCTCGCGCTGACGGGCGGCGCGGGTCCCGCGCAACCCGCGCGCGCGGCGGGGGCAGTGGGCATCATCGTGCGGCACGGCGACGGGCGGCTGCTCTATGCGTACATCCCACTCACGAGCGACGGCATCACCGGCGCGGAGGCGCTGCAGAAGGCAGGTTTCACGCTCAACGTCAGCATTGGCGGGTCGTTCGGCGTCGCGGTTTGCACGATCGATGGCGAAGGGTGCGTCGCGCCCAGGGAAGATTGCTTCTGCAAGTCGTACGGCGACCCGTCGTTCTACTGGCACTACTACCTGCACAACCCCGACGGGTCATGGCGCACCGCGAGCCTCGGCGCGGGCAACCGGGTGCTGCATGCGGGCGATGTCGATGGCTGGTCGTGGACGAGTGGCGACAACAACCTCCCGGCGGTGACGCTCGAACAGATCGCCGCCGCCGTACAGGCGCCGAACGCCACACCAACCGCCGTACCGCTGCCCACCGCGACCACGCCGGATAGCCCGACCGCCGCGCCCACGGTCGTTGCATCCGTCGCGACCGCGACGGCGGACACGCAGCCCCGTGCCGCCGTGATCGCGCCCAGTGGGAGCGCGACGCCGATCACAACGGCGGCGAAAAAGCCAGCAAACGCGCCGGGCGGGCGGGCGATCGGCGGGTTCATCGCGG
>JBBSII010000450.1:0-4362 GCA_038232175.1 Thermomicrobiales bacterium | reverse complement strand
TCCGCCCGATGTGGCCGGTGGGAGCGAGTAAAAAGTAACGAGGAGAAAGTAACGGGTAATGAGTAACGAGTAACGAGAGGATTGACCTCGGCATCTCGCTACTCGTTACTCGTTACTTTTCACTTTGAATCGCGTACACTCAGTCGCGGATCGGTCGGTCACACGCTTGGGGAGAGAGACGGAAATGGCTGTGTTGTACCCCCTCTATCGCTTCAGCGCATGGCTGGCCTCGTGGCTCCCGCAGCGCGTCGCGTACGCGCTCGCGCGGCTGATGGGCGTCGGCATGTTCGTCTTCTGGCGGGACTTGTGGCGCGCGCTGGTCGCGAACCAGCGCCGGGTCATGCCCGGCGCGTCGCGGCAGCAGGTCGCGCGGAATGCGCGGCGCGTCTCCATCGCCGTCGCGAAGAATTATTACGACCTCTTCCGCCTGCCGTCGATGTCGAAGCAGCAGCTCCTCGACTACTTCGAGGTGCGCGGCGTGGAGCATCTCGCCGCCGCGTACGCGCGGGGCAAGGGCGTCATCATCGTCGCGCCGCACATGGGGAGTTACAACCTTGTGCCCTCGCTCGTCAGCAGCCTCGGCTTCCCGACGGCAGCGGTCGTCGAGCACATTCGGGACCCGCGCCTGCACGAGTATTATCTGGGGCTGCGGGCGAATCAGGGCGTGGCCCTGATGACGAATGGCACGGAGGATGTGCGCGCGATCCTCAAGGCGTTGCGCGCGGGGAAAATCGTCCTGATGCTCGCCGATCGCAATGTCGGCACGAGCAGCGACGCGGTGACCTTCTTTGGGGAGCGCACGATGCTCCCGGCTGGCCCCACCCTGATCGCGCGGCGAACGGGCGCGGCGCTCCTCCCCGCCTACTCGCACCGCACCGGGAACACGCAGTCGGTGGCGGTCGCGTGGCCCGCGATGACGTTGCCCGAGACGACTGGCTCATTGGAGGAACGCCGCGCCGCCGACACGCAAGCGGTCGCGCAACTGCTGGAGCGCATGATCCGCGAAGCGCCCGACCAGTGGGCGATCCTCCAGGCCGTCTGGCCCACCAAGGGTCACCCGAACATGCCCGACATCGGCGAGGCCGCCGGGTGAGGGCGGCGCAGGTGCACGCGCCGCCCCTCGTCATCCAACGCGGCCACACCCTGCTCGTCCCGACGCAGCACGGCGATTGGCCGACGGTTCGGGACACGCTCCGGTCGTTCGCGGACCTCGTGCGGCTCGGTAACGGCGTCGCGACCTACCGGCTCACGAACCTCTCGCTCTGGAACGCGGCCTCGCGGGGCGAGACGGCGGCGGCAATCAACGCCGCGCTCCGCGACCTCTCCGCCGATGTCGTGCCCCCCGCGACGGTCGGGTTCGTGCAAGAGACGCTGGCGCGCGTCAATGCCGTCCGTGTCGTGTCGTCCGGCGATGACCTCCGCCTTGTCAGCGATGACGCCGCACTGCTGGAAATGCTGATCGCCACATCCGGTCTGCCGCTCCCACCGGTGCAACGCGACCCCGGCGGCGTGGGCTGGACGGTGATCGCCGCCGATGCGCGCGGCGCGGTGAAACTCGCGTTCGCGGCGCAGGGTTACCCAATTGCCGACGAGACCGCCATCGCTCCCGGTGCGGCAGTCCGTTTCCGCTTCCGCGCCGACGCGCCGGAACTGCGCCGGTATCAGCGCGCTGCGGTCGAGTCCTTCGCGCGCTCATCCGGCGGCGGGCTAGTGTTGCTGCCATGCGGCGCGGGGAAGACGCTCATCGGCGTCGGCGTCGCCGCGCGGTACCAGTCGCGCACGCTCGTCCTCTGCCCCGGACGGACGGCGGCGCACCAGTGGCGGCGAGCGTTCCTCGCGTGGACGGACCTGCCGCCCGATGCGGTCGGCGTCTTCGACGGCAAGCAACGCGCGCTATACCCCGTCACCATCGCCACCTATCAGGCGCTGACGACGCGCGCGAACGCGGGAGGCGCGCCCCGTCATCTCGGCGCGTTCCTCGCGGAGGACTGGGGCGTGGTGATCTACGACGAGGCGCACATGCTCCCGGCGAACGGCTTTCGCTTGTGTGCGCACGCGGCGATGCAGTCGCGCCGCCGCCTCGGCCTGACTGCGACGCTGGTGCGCGAAGATGGGCGGGAGGGCGATGTGTTCGCCCTCGTCGGGCCGGTCGTCTTCAACCGCCCGTGGCGCGAGTTGGAGGCGGAAGGGTGGATCGCCCCCGCGCGGTGCATCGAGGTGCGCGTGCCGCTCGCGCCGGGGTGGCCCGGCCCCGGTGTCGCGGTCGATGCGCGCGCGGCGGCGCTCAACCCGCGCAAGGATGCGGTCGTCGAGACGCTGCTCGCGCGCCACGCGGGCGCGGCGACGCTCGTGATCGGCGGGAATCTCGATTTGCTGCACCGGCTCGCCCGCCGCCTCCGCGCGCCGCTAATCACGGGCGAGACGGTGGCCATTGAGCGGGAGCGGCTATTTGAGGCGTTCCGCGCAGGGCGTGAGCGGCTGCTGATCGTCTCCAGCGTCGCCAATCAGGGCGTCGATCTCCCCGGCGCGTCGGTCGCGATTCAGGTCTCCGGCCACTTCGGCTCCCGGCAGGAGGAGGCGCAACGCCTCGGTCGCATCCTTCGCCCGAACGCGGCGGGGGCGCAGAGCCTCTTCTACACCCTCGTCAGCGACGGCACCGCCGAGGTCCACTACGCCCAGCATCGCCGCCTCTACCTCGCCGAGCAGGGCTACACCTACTGCATCGAACGCCATGGGGAAGCAGCGAGTAACAAGTAGCGAGTAATGAGGGACCGGAAACGATCCCCTTCTTGTTACTCGTTTCTGGGTGAGGAACCGGCGGGCGGGTCGCGTCGTCTCTGTACATGCGGGGGGGCGCGCACTATGATGGGACGGAAAGTGATTCCCCGCACGGGTCGTGCATCAGATGCAAAATGGAAGAGTGTTCCGGGCGCGTCCGGCGAGCGAGTCGGCGTCGTATGGTGTGAGGAGGGGGTCCGTATGCGTGGCACCAGGTCGTTCTTTCGTGGGAGACAGCAGCTGTGCGTGCGCCGCGCGGGCGGGGTCGCCGTCCTCGTGCTGCTCGCGGTCATGCTCTCCGCCTGCGTCGAGGTGAATCAGCGGAGCACCATCGGCACCGACTTCACCGGTACGACGGAGATCCGCCTCGGCATCTCGAAGCAGGCGCTCGCGCTCGTCGGGACGGTCGGCACGAGCCTCGGCTCGCCCGCCCCGAAGACGACACCGGCGGCGTCGCAGGACCCGTTCGCGGACTCGAAGAAGCAGGTCGCGCAACTCGGCGGCACGTCGAAGGATTACCAGAACGACAAGTTCCAGGGGATCGACGTCTCCTTGAAGTTCAAGTCGCTCGAAGAGATGCAGACGCAGATCAACACGCTGCTCGCCTCAAACGGTTCGCTGAATCAGACGACCGGCCCCACCGGCAGCAGCAGCAGTTCCGACTCGCAGTCCGACCTCGTGAAGATCACCGCTAAGGCGACCGCGAATGGCGTTCGCATCGATGGCACAGTGGACCCACTCAGCACCCTGAACGACACAAGCAGCAGCACTGCCGTGCCGGGCCTCGACCCGAAACTGTTCGGTGGCGCGGATGGCTACGTCGCGCTCGCCTTCACGATGCCGGGGAAGATTACGAGCGCGGACCCGCTCGCGAAGAAGGATAAATCAACCGTCTCGTGGGCGTTCAAGGCGGGCGACAAGCCCGCGACGATCTTTGTCGAGTCGGACAAGAGCGGCGGGCAGGGCGGCAACGCCATTGCCGTCGCCGCCACCCCCGCGGCGGGCACGAACGCGACGACCGTGCCGGGCCGCGCGACGACGGCGAGCGGCGCGCGGGGCACGCTGCCCGCCGCCGCCGGGACGGTGACGACTGCGGCGGACGATGGCGGCAGTAACAATCCCCCGATCATCCTCGGTGTCCTCGGCCTCGTGATCGTCGTCGGTGGGGTCGTCGGGTTCCTCGTGCTCCGTGGGCGAGGCAAGCGCCCGCCGACCGCGCCGCCAGCGGGCGGGTACCCCGCGACGCAGCAGTATGGCGGTCAGCAACCCCCACAGTACGGTGCACCACCGAACCAGTACGGTCAGCCGCCACAGGGCGGTGGCTACCCACCACCGGGACAGGGCTACGGGCAGCCGCCGCAGCAACCCTACAGCGCGCCTTACCCACCGCCCGGTCAGCAGCCACCACCGCCGCTGCAGGGAGCGCCACCCTACGGGGGAGGGTATGCGCCTCCCGGCCAGCAACCAACGGGTGGCGGCTACCCACCGTCCTATCCCCCGCAATCAGGGCCGTATGGGCAGCCGCCGCAGCAACCACCCGGCGGCGGGTATGGTGTGCCGCCACAGCAACCGCCGCGATAGGCG
>JBBSII010000449.1:0-4366 GCA_038232175.1 Thermomicrobiales bacterium | reverse complement strand
TTCTTGCGGAGCCGGTCCGCCTCCGTGACGGAGACCTGCATCAAGTCGATCTCGCCCTTTTCCAACTGTGCGATGCCGGTATCCTCCTGCGTGATCACTTTGCAGAAGATTTTGTCCAGTTTCGCCTTCGGGCCACCCGTGTAGGCATCGTTCCGTTTAATCTCAAGATACTGATCCTGCTTCCAGTCCGAGAAGGTGAACGCGCCCGCCGAGGGTGTCGGGACGAACGAGAAGGGCGCTTTCTGCATCTGGTCCGGCGGTGTGCTTTCCAGGATGTGCTTCGGCAGGATGCTCAGGCCCGCGAAGTCCCCGATTGTGATGGGCCACGTCGAGTCCGGTGTGGTCAAGGTCATCTTCACCGTGTAATCGTCCGGCGTCTCCAGTCCGCTGATCTTGTCCGCCTTCTGGTCGCCGTACTCCGTCGCCCCTTGCAGCGCGAGCAGGCGGGCGCGCCAGTAGCTCCCCGTCCGCTTGTCCACCGCGCGCTCATAGGTGAAGACAACGTCTTTGGCGGTCAATGGCTTGCCGTCGGAGAAGGTGAGACCCTTCTTCAGTGTGAACGTGTAGACCTTCGCGTCCGGCGAGACGTCGATCTTTTCCGCTAGGTCCGGGATCGCTTCCAATTTGTCCGTCATCCGCACGAGCGCGCCGAACATCTGCCGCTCGACGCCCTGCTCGACGCCGGAACTGGAGAAGAGCGGGTGAATCGTGACGGGTTTGACCCAGAACATGCTCACCTGGCCACCGGCCGCGCCGGTGGACGCGACCGGCGATGCAGCCGCTACGGGAGAGGCCGCGCCGACGACCGGGGAAGCAGCGCCCGCAGCGGGTGCTGCCGCGCTCGCCGCTGATGGTGCGCCCGTCGCCGGGGCGGCAGCCGATGCTGCCTGTGGGGCGGTGGTCGGCTTTGGCCCGGTCGTCGCTGTGGGCGTCGTTGACCCACCACACGCCGCCAGCACCGCGCCCGCCACGGACGCGCTCGCCGCCGCCAGAAACCGCCGCCGTGTCCAGATGGCTTGCCGCTCACTGGTTGTCATCGGGATGACCTCCCCACCATAACAAGTTGCCCGTGCACAATCGCCCGGTTTTCTGCTGTTGCCCGTGGTATCAGCGTACCACAAGGGGCGCGGGGTGAGTAGTAAGTACTCGGTACTTACTTCGTGACGCTCCACTCCTCGGCGTTCCAGACGGCGTGGGTCGCGTAACTCGGCGGCTTGAAGCCCTGGAGGCGCTTGTTGTAGCCGTGGATCGAGTTTGGCGAGTAGAGGAAGATCCACGGCAATTCCTCGTTGAGGAGTTTCGCCAGGTCGGTGTAGATCTTCTTCCGCTGCGTCTTGTCCGGCGTCGCGCGGCCCTGCTTGAAGAGGTCATCCAGTTGCGTGTTCGAGTAGTGACCGTAGTTTGCGCCCGCCGGGACGAACGCGACCGTCTCGAAGTACTTGGCGGAGACGTTTGGGTCCGTGCGGAAGACGCCGCCATCCACCATCGCGATATCGAAGTCCCCCGTCTGCGTCGGTGTTGCGCCCGTGACGACCCGTTTGGTGTACTCGGTCCCGTCGAGGAGCAGGAGGTCGATGGTGAGGCCGACATCCTTGAACTGCTGCTGGGCAATCGGTAGCATGGCATCATTGATCTTGCTGCCCATGCTGTAGATCAGCGTCAGTTTCTGGCCGCTGTTCCAGTTGGCGTCCTTGAGCAGCTGCTTCGCCTTGGTCGGGTCATACTTGTAGGCGTTCAGCCCTTCCGGCGTGCCCATCCACTCCGGCCCGATGATTGTCGAGTTGACGACCGTTCCCTCGCCCTTGAGGATCTCCTTGACGATCCCCTCGCGGTCGATCGCGTACATCATCGCCTGCCGCACACGCTTGTCCTTCAGCGTGTCGCGACCGAAGTTGATTGCCATGAACGAGACACTGGGGGCGGGCACGCTGACGATGGTCAGGTTCGGGTTGTTCTTCAGCCGCGCCGCCTCCGAGGGCGGGATCGCCGGCATCAGGTCGATCTCGCCCTTTTCCAGCTGCGCAATCCCGACATCCGGCTGGTTCAGCGCCTTCAGGAAGATCTTGTCCAGTTTCGCCTTCGGGCCGCCCGCGTAGGTGTCGTTCCGCTTAATCGCGAGGTACTGATCCGCCTTCCACTCGTCGAAGGTGAACGCGCCACCGGAGGGGGTCGGTGCGAAGGCAAAGGGCGCTTTCGCCATCTGATCCGGCGGCGTGCCTTCGAGGATGTGCTTCGGCAGGATGCTCAGGCCCGCGAAGTCGCCAATCGTGATCAGCCACGTCGCGTCCGCCGAGGCGAGTGTCATCTTGACGGTGTAGTCATCGGGCGTTTCCAGCCCCTTGATCTTGTCCGCCTTCTGGTCGCCGAAATCCGCCGCCCCATCGAGGGCGAGCAGGCGGCTGCGCCAGTAACTGCCGGTTCGCTTGTCTACCGCGCGCTCGATGGTGAAGACGACATCCTTGGCGGTCAGCGGCTTGCCGTCCGAGAAAGTGAGACCCTTCTTGAGCGCGAAGGTGTAAACTTTCGCGTCCGGCGAGACATCGATCTTCTCCGCGAGGTCCGGCACCGGCTCCAGTTTGTCATTCATGCGGACGAGCGCGCCGAACATCTGCCGCTCAGCGCCCTGCTCCACCCCTGCGGTCGAGAAGAGGGGATGGATCGTCACCGGCTTCGTCCAGTAGATATTCACCTGCCCGCCCGTCGCGCCGGTTGAGGCGGCGGGCGACGCGGCTGCTGCGGGCGAGGCCGCGCCTGCCACTGGTGATGCCGCACCGGCTGCCGGGGACGCCGCGCTCGCCGCCGATGCTGCGGGGGATGCGCCACTGGCCACCGGGGAGGCGGCTGCGGATGCCGCCGGGGAAGCCGCGCCAGCAGGCTTCGTCGCGGCGGTCGTCCCCGTTGTCGCGGTCGGCACGGTGCTGCCGCCGCACGCCGCGAGGATCGCGCTCCCCGCTGCGGCGGCGATGCCCGCGAGGAAACCGCGCCTGCTGAGGTTGCTCATCGGTTTACCGTCGTGCTTGTCATTCATGACGCTTTGCTCCTCCACTCCCACACCATCGACCACACTCCCGTCAACCCGCTTGCACTATCCCTGTATCGCCCACGCTGTACCGCTGCACCGCCTCCATGTCGAATTCGACGCCCAATCCCGGCCCCTGCGGCACGTTGACGTGCCCCTCCGCGAAGCGCAGCGGCTCCATGATGCAGTCATCCACCCGCAGCGTCTCGCCGCAGATGTCGCTCGTCAGGGTCATCGACTTGCACGCCGCGCAGATGTGCGCGTACGCCGCCTCCGAGACGCCAAGGCCGACGCCGGAGCCGTGCCACGTCGGGATGCCCGCCGCCTCCGCCAGACCCGCCAGTTTGTAGACATTGACGAGTGGCCCGCCGAGGTTCAGCCAGTCGCACGCCTCGCGCTTGACCGCCTCGAAGACGTCCGCCGCGTTCGCGAGGTGGAGCGCGACCGGGATCGACAGTTTCTGCCGCGCGAGCACGTACCAGTCGAGGTTGCGCTGGTTGTACGGGCTTTCGAAGCATTCGACGTTGGTGAGGCCGCACGCGCGCATCCGCTCCACGAGTTCGAAGAGCCGGTGCGGCTGGTTGAACCGCTGGTTCGGATCGATATTGACGCGCAGATCGTCGCCGACCGCGTCGCGGATCGCCTCCAGCCGCTCGATCACCGGGTCATCCGCTGTCGCCTTCATCTTCAGCACGCGGTAACCCTGCGCGACGGCCTGCCGCGCCGTTGCGGCGGCGTCCTCCGGCGTCATCCGTCCCGAGCAGCGCGAGACGGGCACGCGGTCGCGGTACGCACCGCCGAAGAGCCGGTACAACGGGACATTGAGCGCCTTGCCCATCAGGTCGAACAGCGCCATCTCGTACGCCTCGTAGACGCTTGGATTGGCGAACCACATCGTCTCCAGCGGCAACTCCTGCAAGTTGAACGACCAGAGGTCGCGCCCCTCGAAGAAGCCCGCGACCTGCCGGACGGCGTGCGGCGTGATCCCCTTCGGCGCCTCACCGAGGCCGATCAAGCCAGAATCGGTGTGCAGCCGCAGCAGCACAATCGGGAAGTCTGGCCAGTGGAGGCGCACCCACGTCCCGCCGTAGACGTACCCCTCCGGGTTGAAGAAGGCGCTGTGCCACGACCCTTCGTGCAAGGGGACGATGACCGTGAATGTCTCGACGCGCGTGATCTTCATGCGAACCATGCCCCGGCGGTCGTGTGGAACGCCTCAATCGCCGCCGTCACCTCGCGGACGCAGATGTCGAGCAGTTGCTCGCCCCACTCCGGCGTCGCGTTGCTCGCGTCGTCGCTCGTGCCGGATGTGCCGAGGGAGTTGTGCGGCGGCGTCACCGTGCCGCG
>JBBSII010000448.1:0-4382 GCA_038232175.1 Thermomicrobiales bacterium | reverse complement strand
GCGACGCGAGCAGTTTCCTCGGGGACGGGACCGATGGGCTGTGGGCGAAGCATGGCGATCCTCCTCGCGGTGTCGAGAGCGGGAAATGGGTTGAGGAGCGTAGCCTACCAATGATTCCGCTGACTTCGCCAGCAGTATCAAAATAGGGGAAGCGCCAATGACACACGCCTCGCGAGACCGCGCCCGACTCTCACGCCGGACGTTCCTCGGCAGCGCGGCGGCATCCGTCGCGGCGGCCATGCTCGCGGCGTGGGAGGGCAACCTCGTCGCGGCGGCGAGCGTGGCCGACGTCACGAACGATGTCACGCAGTACGGCGCGGCGGGCGATGGGCAGACGGACGACACCGCTGCCATTCAGGCCGCCATCGACGCCGTGCCCGTCAGCGGCGGCGCGATCACCTTCCCGCCGGGGACATACATCGTCTCACCGAGCGGGATGAACGGGATCGCGATGAAGAGCAACCTGCGGATCGCCGGCTCCGGCGCTGTATCCATCGTCAAGATCGCGGATCACGCCGGGAACTGGGGGCGGCTCTTCTCACCGAAGGATGTCAACGGCTCTGTCGAGAATGTCACCGTCGAGGATTTGGCGTTCGATTCCAACATCCTCAATAATCCCGAATCGAAGATCGACGCGCATGACGAGGCGAGCTACCAGACCTTCATCTACACCACGGCGGGGCGCAACATCCGCGTGCGCCGCTGCCACTTTAACCCGTACTCCGGTGTCTGGGCCGTCTCGTTGAATGGCGAGACGATCCGGGATTGCTCCATCACGGATTGCACCTTCCGCTTCGTCATGCGGGACGGCAACGCGGACTACGACAACTCGGGCATCTACATCGAGGGCACGAACTACACGATCTCCGGCAACCGCTTCACGACCACACCGAACCCGTACCGCGAGGCGCGCGCGTGCATGGAAGGGCATGGCGGCCCGGCGGAGATCTTCAACAATAGCGCCACCGGCTACCAGACGCTCGTCAACATCGTCGGCTCCCAATTCGAGGACGGCAACTCCAGCGACATCATCTGCCGCGACAATGTCGCCAGGGATGCGCTCATCGGCATCATGCTCTGGCCGATGAAGACGGGCATCCTCAAGAATGTCACGGTGACGAATAACACCGTCGAGGTGGCCCAATTGAAGCACGGCACAGCGGACACAGGCGGCGTCTCGGTCGTCTTCTCACCGGAGGCGGAGGGGCCTGCGGAGAACATCACGATTACGGACAACACGATCCGCTTCCAGGACGAGGGGGCGGGACGACCGGGAGATTTCTACTACAACTCGGGCGGCATTCTGCTCCACAATCTGGGCGGACTCACCGGCGCGGTGATCGAGCGGAACACGATCGAACGCTCCCCGTCGGCCGGCATCCTGATCGGCCTGCCCGAGCCGGGGGAACGCACCTTCCGGAACGTCCGCGTCGCGAACAACACGATCGTCAATCCCGGACAGAACCTCAGTTTTCTGGAGGGGTTCCGCGCGGGCGTGCTCGTCAATTCGAGCGCATCGAACATCAGGATCACTGGCAACACAATCACGGACACCTACCCGGCCCCGCGCTGCCGCGCCGGTGTCGCGTTCGACCTCACCAACGGCAGCACCTACACGGCGATCAAAGTCAAAGACAACGTCGCCAAAACCCGCAGCGGCCCTCTGACAACGATCCTGCCGACCGGCGCGGACTGATCGTGATTGCACCAACCCCTCCCTCCATCGCCAAACGGAACTGACCTATGCCATGATCTATGGGCGATGGAGAGGGGCCGGGGGAGGAAAAACGATTCCTATCCCGGCTTCTTGAAGAAACCACCAAGCATTTCGGCGGCGCGGCTGCCGAGGTCGTCGGGAAGTTTATCGGCATGATCGGCCAGGCTGGGGACTCTCCCGGCCAGACCGCGCAGTTGATCGCCGTTGGCGTGCTCGCGCAGGAAGTCCCCGACGACATTCGCCGCCTTCTCCGCCTGCTCGTGGCTAAGGTTCGCGCCGTCCATCAGGCGCTGGACGAGTTCGTTCATCGTGGGTCTTCCTTTCCATATGCAATAGTCGATGGCACGTCTAGGCGGTCAGTGCGCCCTCCATCACCGGCGTCCCCGTCGGCTGAGCGGCGGGCTTCGTTTCAGGCTCAGCGGTAATGATGACGGCATGGACGCCGTTGAGGTTGCCGGGGAGCACGAGCGTTGTCTGCTCCGTGCCGCCGCCGAAGGTGCCGACATCCCAGTAGGAGCCGTCCTGCTTCTGGAGCCAGATGCGGTACGTCTGACCCGACCGCGCATTCGGGAAGCCATTGGCGAGCAGGACGACCTTCCCGCCCTCGGCGGGGGATTCGATGATCGTGGCGTTCGCGTTCGGCGCGCTTTGCGTGCCCGTCATAGTGTAGGCGTGCGAGGCGGAGGCGGCGAAGCGCACGATGTCGCGATCCCGATTCGCCCGCTGAATGTCGTGTCGGAGATTGAGATTCCAGGTGCCGAGGCCGAGCACCGCGATCAGGAGCGCGGCGGCGGCGAGCCACCCGGCGGGGAGCGCGAACAGCTTCCGGGCACGGACATCCGCAATTGAGACCGGCGCGGGGCGGTCATCAGTTGCCCGGGCAGGCATCGATGTTTCCTCGCCGTGCATTTCAGCGCGGGCGGCGGCGAGCACGCGATCCTTCAACGCTGCGCTCGGAACGGCGGACGCGGGCAATGCGTCCGCGCAAACCTCCGGCAGCGTCGCCGCGATTGCCGCGTACTCCGCGTACAACCGCGCGGCGTCGGCGTCATTCGCGATGAACTCGTGCGCCCACGCGGCCTCCTCGGTGGTGGCGCCGCCGAGGGCGAACGAGGCGAGCAGCGTCTCCCGCTCCGCGTCCGTCTCCGGCATCTTGTCATTGTTGTCCCGCGTCGCGTCGTTCATGTGCCCTTTGTCTCCAGTGCCACCGGTGTCAACGTTACCCGCATTTTTTGCATCCCTAGCCGGATGCGGCTCTTGACAGTGCCGAGCGGGATGCCGAGCCGCTCCGCTACTTCGCTGTTCGAAAGCCCACCGAGAAACGCCAGCGTCACCGCCTCGCGTTGATCCCCTGGCAGGAGGGCGAGCGCGTCGCGCACCCGCGTCGCGTCCAACCCCCGCAGCACCTGCGCCCACACATCGAACGACTCACCCGCCGGTAATTCGTTTGCCCTGTCGTCGAGCGGCTCCATGGGGAACCGTGGTTTGAGGCGGCGCACCGCGTTGAGCGCGCGATGGTGGACGATGCTGAAGAACCAGGTGCGCGCGTTGCCCCGCTCCGGCTTGAACGACCGCGCGTACCGCCAGACCGCGAGGAACGCCTCCTGCACGACATCCTCCGCCAGCGCGTGGTCGCCGCTCATGATGCGATACGCGAGGGCGAATGCGGGCCGGTGATGGCGGTCGTAGAACGCCTCGAAGCACCGGAGCGCCTCCGCGCCCCCCGCAGCCATCGCGGAAACCAGCGCATCGTCCGTCAGATTCGCATCCATATAAGGGCGCACCTGTTCTCTGGATAGTACTACTCTCGCCCGTGCCAACCGGATCAATGCGCGTGGGAAGAGACGCGCGGTAAAACGGGCGAAGTATAGCATCTCCGCCAAACCCCTGACCCTCTTGCCGCGAGGCAAAAGAAGAAGCCCCCTCCCGAAACGGGAGGGGGCAGGGGGTGGGCCATTCCCCAATCTTACTTCTTCGTCCAGTGCGCGATGTTCCAGACGTCCGAGTCCCATGAGGTGAGGTTGACGCCGTCCAACCCCTTCACATGGGCGCCCAGTCCCTTGCGGGCGACGAGCGGGATGATCGCGTAGTCATTCATGAGGATCGCATCGGCCTTCTTGAAGAGTTCGATGCGTTTTGCCGGATCGAGCGTCGTCTTGAGCTGCGCGACTGTCTGGTCGTACTCCGGGTTTGTCCAGCGCATGGGCTGCGTGCCTTTCCAGCCGTTCGACTTCTGCGCGATCTGGTCCGACGCCGCGTTGCCCTGGTATGCCTGCGCGTCGGGGAACGCGGAGCCGTTCGTGTACATTTCGAGGTCCGTCTGGAAGCGGGCGAGATTGTCCTGGTTGTCCGGCTGACCGAAGAAGACGGCCGAGTCCACCGGCCGCAGTTCCACAGCGATGCCGACATCCTTCAGGTTGCTCTTGATGAGCTGCGACTCCTTATCGCGCACCGCGTTGACGGAGGTGCGGAAGGTGATCGCGAACTTCTTGCCGTCCTTCTCGCGGATGCCGTCGGAGCCTTTCTTCCACCCCGCCGCGTCGAGGAGGTCGTTCGCCTTCTTCGGGTCGAATGCCCACTCACCGCCGCCCCAGATCGTCGGGATGACGGTGTTCGTCGAGGCGCCGGCCGGGCCGTAGAGGTTCTTCGCCATCGCCTCGCGGTC
>JBBSII010000447.1:0-4391 GCA_038232175.1 Thermomicrobiales bacterium | reverse complement strand
TGGATCGGCCACTTGTGCGCGTCGTTGAGGTAGAGTGTGGCGGCGAAGAAGTCATTCCAGTGCGCGACGCCGTAGAAGAGCGCCACGACCGCCAGCACCGGCTTCGAGAGCGGCAGGACGATGCGGAGCAGGATCCAGAGGTCGCTCGCGCCGTCGATCCGCGCGCTCTCCAGCAGTTCCGCTGGGAGGTTCATGAAGAACTGCCGCAGCACGACGAGGTTGAACGCGCTGATCGCTCCCGGCAGCACGAGCGAGCCGTACGTGTCGATCAGCCCGAGTTGCCGGACCACGAGGTAATTCGGGATCAGCCCCGCCGAGAAGAGCAGCGTGCCGAGCACGAGCACGAGCACCAGCCTGCTCCCCGGCACGCTCGGGCGGCTGAGGCCGTACGCCATCGTCACCGTCATGAACATGTTGACTCGCCGTGCCGACGAGCGTCACGCCGATGCTGACCCACAGGGCGTGCACGACGATGTCCCCCGCGAAGATGGCGCGGTACGCCGCCAGCGTCGGGTGCCTCGGAAAGAGGGTCAGTCCGCCACCCGTCACATCGCGGTAACTAGAGAGGCTGACGGCGATGATGGAGGCGAACGGAAGGAGCACCACGGACGCGAGGAGGATCATCAGCGCGGTCTTGCCGATACGCGCGGCGCGGCCCGGCTCCGCCATCCACGGTGGGGCGGCGGGCGCGCGTTTGCGGGTCGCCATCAGAACGCCCCCTCATCGCCGAACGCCTTTGCAGCCCGGTTCGCGAGGAAGACGACGATCGCCGCGAACACACCCTTGACGAGGCCGACGGCGGCGCTCAGCCCCCATTGCCCCCCGTGAATGCCCCGGTAATAGGCGAAGGTGTCCACGACCTCGGCGGCCCGCGCGCCGACCGCGTCGCGCTGGAGGAGGAGTTGCTCGAAACCGGTGTCGAGGATGCGGCTGAGGCGCAGGATGAGCAGCAGCACGATCACGCCCCGAATGCCGGGCAGCGTGATGTGCCGGAGCCGCCGCCAGCCGCTCGCGCCGTCCATCGCCGCCGCCTCGTAGAGCGCGGGGTCGATGCGGGTCAGTGCCGCGAGGATGATGATCGTCCCCCAGCCCGTCTCCTTCCAGATTAGTTGCAGCACGACGAGCGGCTTGAAGAAATTGGGGTTGCCCATGATGTTGACCGCGCGCAGCCCGTGATCGCGCAGGGCCTGGTTGATGACGCCCGCGCCGCCGAACACCTGCTGCCAGACAGCGATGACGATCACCCAACTGAGGAAGTGCGGCAGGTAGAGCACGCTCTGCATCACCCGCTTGGCCGGCTCGCTCGCCATGCTGTTGAGCAGCAGGGCGAGGATGATCGGCGCGGGGAAGAAGAAGGCGAGTTGCAGCAGGCTGATCGCCAGCGTGTTCCTGATCACGACACCGACATCGGGGTCGGTGAAGAGCGCCCGGAAGTTGGCGAGGCCGATGAAGGGGCTGTGGAACCCGAGGAACGGCGAGTAATCCTGAAACGCGATGATGCTGCCGAGCAGCGGCAGGTACCGAAAGACGACGAAATAGACGAAGCCGGGGAGGATGAAGAGATACATCCACCGCTCGCGCCAGATTCGCCCGCGCCGCCGCCCCGTTGCGCGCGTCGCCGTCACGGCGCCTTCAGCGCATCCTGCAGCTCCTTGCGGATCTGCTCGCCGCCCCGATTCTGCCACTCCTTCACGTAGGCGTCCACCGCGCCGGGCGCGTCCCGCCCCGTGATGATTGCCGTGATGCGGTCCGTGCCGAGTTGGTTCAGTTCCGCCGACTTCGCGGCGTTCGTGGGCGAGAACGCGGTCAGGGCGGGGTTGTCGATGCCGATGGCGGCGATCTCCTTCGCCGCGTTCTGCATGTACGCGGCGTCCCCCGGATCGCTCGGAAAGTAGAAAGTGGGCGGCGGCACGACGAGCGTGCCCAACTCGCCGATCTCCGCCTGCCCGCGCTGATTGAGGATGCGCGTGCCGTCCGGCTGGACGGAGTGGTGCACGCCCTCGATCCCGAAGGTGAGGAAATTGTACTCCTCGCTGCCGAAGGGCGCGCTGAAGTAATCGAGGATGCGCAGCAGTTCCCGGACGCGCTCCGGGTCATTGCCGTCCCGCGCGGGGAACGCGGCGAGGCTGCCGAACCCCGTCCCGTTGTACGTCACGCCCTTGCCGCCATCGAAGCCGGGCGGGATGAGCGCGCCGACGTTCGCGCCGGGGTTGACCCGCTTCGCCTCGAACCGCGTGCGGATGTCGCCGTTCAACTGCGTTAAGGAATCTGCGTACCCGCCGATCTTGCCCGCGATGAGCGCCTGCGTCGCTTGCGTGCGGTTCAGCGTCGCGGCATCCGGATAGTAAACGCCCGCCTCGTACAGTCTGCGGGCGAAGGCGAGGGCCTGCCGGAACTCGTCCGTCTCGATGGCGTTCGTCAGCGGGCCGTCCGGGTTCAGCCGCCAGCCGTTCGGCACGCGGAACATCCCCCGGATGAACGGCATGCTCCAGTCCGCGCCCTGGCTGCCGAGCGCCCAGGTGTCGGGCCGCCCGTTCCCGTCCGGGTCGTTCTTCGTCATCGCCGTGAAGAGGGTGAGAATGTCGTCGGCGTTCCTCGGCTGCGGTGTGCCGACCTTCTCCGCCCAGTCCTGCCGATAGAGGAGCGCGGGGCCGGTGACGAGGCCGAGGCGGGGCACGCCGTGGAGTTTGCCCCGGATCGCGGCGTTCTTCCACGCGGCGGCGGGGTAGTGCGCGAGGTTCGGGTATGCCGCGAGCGCGTCGCCCGTCAGATACGCGGTGAGGTCGGTGAACGCCCCCTGCTGCACCGCCCTGTACTGATCCGGCGCGGAGAGCGGGGAGATGAGCAGGATGTCGGGGATGTCACCGGCGGCGATTAGCGCGGTCGCTTTCTCCGTGTACTGCGGCAGCGGCACGAGCGTGAAGTCCAGCGTCGCGCCCGTGCGCTTTTCGAGTTCCTGCCACCATTGGTTCTGATCGTGCGGCACGGCGGGGGGCCGCTGCGACGCCTTGGTAATCGATATTTTCCCGCCCTTCCCCGGCACGGCGGCGACGGACCTGAAGGGCGGCGGCGGCGCGAGGTAGGCGTCCGGCACATTCGGCGCGGGCGATGGCAGTTTGCCGCTCGCCGCCACGCGCGGGGTGGCATTCGCCGTGGGTGCGGCGCTTGCGGTCGAAACAGTGGTGGACGCGGGCGCGACCGTCGGCTGGGCCGCTGGGACACCGGTTGGGGGGACGATTCCCGCCGGGGATGGGGTGGGGTTACTACGTTGCCCGCCACAGGCGGCGAGGAGCGCGCCGCTTGCGGCGGCTGCGGCCCCCCCAGTGCGACGCGGAGGACGCTCCGCCGACCATACGCAGGGGGAAACCAGACAGACCGCTGCTCGTCACGCATCATCACGGCATCCCTTTCGGTTGTTGGATGACTCACACCCTAGTGCTTTGTCACAATCCATTTGATGCTTGTCGAATGCGGCAGTATGCTCCCTGCATCGTCCTCGCGTGTGCGGGGTTGACGCGAGGAGCGGAGTGCCATGGGAGCCAAACGATACCACGTTTCCCTCACCGCCGAGGAGCGCGCCCGCTTGCGGCGCCTGCGCAGTAGCGGGACGGCTGCCGCGCGCACGCTCACCCATGCGCGCATCCTGCTCAAAGCGGACGAAGGGCCGGGTGGCCCGCACGAGCGCGACGCGGTGATCGCCGTCGCCGTCGAGGTCAGCGAACCGACCGTCGAGCGCGTCCGCAAGCGATGTGCGACCGAGGGTGTAGACGCCGCACTCGTGCATCGCCCACCGCAGCGGACCAAGCCGCGCACGCTCGACGGCGCGCAGGAGGCCCATCTCATCGCCCTCGCCTGCGGCACCCCGCCCGCCGGACGTGATCGCTGGACACTGCGCCTCCTCGCGGATCGGTTCGTCGCCCTCGACTGCGGCGTACCCGTCTCCCATGAGTTGGTGCGCCGCACGCTCAAAAAAACGCGCTCAAGCCGTGGTTGAAGCAGCAATGGTGCATCCCGCCGCGCGCGAATGCGGACTTTGTCTGGCACATGGAGGACGTGCTCGACGTCTACACCCGCCCCTACGATCCGCGCTATCCGCAAGTCTGCCTCGACGAGATCAGCACGCAGTTGCTCGCCGAGGTCGTCGCGCCGCTGCCCCTCGCGCCGGGGCATGGCGTCCGCGAAGACTACGAATACGCACGCGGCGGCACCGCCAATCTCTTCATCGTCTGCGAGCCGTTGCGCGGCTGGCGCGGGCGCCCTCGTATATTAGGAGAGTGATGCACGGGAGGGTGAGAACGTGGGCGCCCAGGCAGCACCGACTGCGTCCCAGAGATTGTTCCCCCTCCCGTGGGCACGGCAGAGTCTGTACCGTATCGAGTGGCCGCGACCAC
>JBBSII010000446.1:0-4407 GCA_038232175.1 Thermomicrobiales bacterium | reverse complement strand
GCTCTTGGGCTTTTCCTCTCTGCTTCAAACCCCGTCGTTGCCGACGACGCAGGGAGAGGCGGGAACAGGCTTTTGGACACTCGCCTGAGAGCAGCCTTTCTTCTGCTCCACTCAACAGGAGCGACCTCGTGTCGCACTCCCGAAATCAAAGTCTCGTTTACTCCATGTCGAGACGAGTTTTGATAATCTTCGCGAATAGTGCATCTTCATCGCTCCCGCGTCCGCGCTCAGAGTGCCTTCCACATGTTTCGGTTCATTGTCGTGTAGCCCAGTGCCTCATAGAGCCCGAATGCACCCTCGTTGAATTCCCAGACATTGAGCATGACACGCCGCGCCCCGCGCTCCCTTGCCCACCCTTCCACCACCTCCATCAGTCGCCCCCGATCCCGCGGCGCCGCCATGCGCGCAGGATGCCGAGGCTCTCGACGACTGCACGCATCTCCGGCACTATCGACGGCTCGTGCGCTGCCTGACGCAACCGGATGGTGACGAAGCCGACGATGCGCCCCTCCTGCTCGGCCAGGAACCATGCCCCCTGTTCATCGCGCAGCAGTTCCTCAATCGCCGCGCGCGTCGGCGGCGGCGAGTCCGTCTCGCGGAAGAACGCGGGCGCTGCTTGCTGGTGGAAGGCGAAGGTCTCCGCGATAACCGCGCGCGCTTCCGCGTAGTCCTCGACCGTCCCCTGCCGGATGCTGATAGCTGCGTCGCTCACCCGTGGTGTCCTCCTCACATATGCTGCTCGACCAGCAGGCCTATTTCACCGCCAGTGCGCGGCCATGTGCAACTGCCTGCTGAGGCTGGATGCGTCCCCAAGGATCGGAGCATGTCCTTGCGTGGAACGATCGCTGATGTCGAGATAGCGCCGCCCGCTGACCCACACATCGGACAGTTCCGATTCGGATTGTTCGTGCAACGCTTCTCGGGTTCAGCCAGAGATGACTTCAATAGCCGCTTAAACAAAAACCACAGTAGAAAACGTTTTGAACTAAGCCACATGATAGTGCACGGATATTGGCAATCACCTAGGCAAGCCCCTATACTCTGTCACTCAACATAACCTTGGGATAGCGAAGAGGCGCGCGTCGTGCTGCCGTCGCGCAGGGTTCATTCAGGCGATTCACCTTTCTCTCCCCGTCGGTGGGCGTACCGATCGCATGGTCCCCCAGACCCCACCGATGCGGAACAGGAGCACCATCCAGGCGGCGAGCGCGAGCTGAATGAGCTCGGTACCCACTTGCAGAATTGCGTATCAGCGCGGCGGCCCGCCCGACATGATGCCCGCGAGCTGCAGCAGCGTCACCGGGAGATGGAGGACGGCGGAGGCGCAGGCGACGAGGAGGGGCCAGAAGAGCCAGCGCCAGCGGCGAACAATGCCGACGATCGCCCCGGCGATGAGCGCGAGGACCGCGCCGACGAAGAGCGTCAGGATCGGGGGGTGGCGCGCGAGGGCCTCCCGGTCGAGCGGGACGGTGTCGGCGAAGACGGTGGGAGCGGCGAAATAGGCTGCGACGAGGATCATCCCGCTGGCGGCGAAGAACGCGATCAGCGCCGTCTGCAGGGCGGCCACCGCTGGTGCTGGCTTGGAATCGTCGCGCGACCGCGCGGTCGCGGCGCGGTCGTCGAGGCCCAGCCGCGCCACGAGGGGGTGGATCGTCAGCCCCTGCGCGAGCACGGTAAAGATCACGACGCCAAAGGTCATCAGCAGGACGATCGAACGCTCGGGGACGATGGCAGGGATACTCAGCGCGGCCGCCAGCGCCACCGCGCCGCGCAGCCCGCCCCAGATCATGACGTGCTGGAATGACAGCGGCACGCGGCTCTCCCGTTGCCGGCCCCTGTCCGCGAGCCGGGAAATCCGATCTACAATCGGGATGAGGCCGTAGACCACGAGCGCCCGGCTCACGAGCACCCCGGCGATGCCCCAGAGGATGAGCGGCAGATCGTGCGCACGCGGTGTATGGGCGTGAATCTGCAGGCCGATGAGCAGGAAGATCAGCGAGTTCGCCACATAGCCGATGAATTCCCACGTGCCGTGCATCGCGGCGCGCGTCTCCGGGGACATGCTCCGGTGCGCGGCGTAGTTGCCCATCACCAGTCCGAGCGCGACGACCGCGATCACCGGCGACGCGCCGAGGGCCGTGCCACCGGCCATGATCTGCGTATGCTCCGCGACGATGAAGGTGCCGTAGGCGAGCACGAGCGTGGCGGAGATCTCCACGAGATAGTCGTCGATGTGCCGCAGGAGGTGCGCGGCGAGGAAGCCGACCACGAGCCCAAACAGGACGCCGCCCGCCACCGACGCGACGAAGGCGATGCCCGCGCCGTAGATAGAGACGCCGCCGGTGAGGACGCCGCCGAGGACCAAGCGGAACACGACCAATGCGGTGCCGTCGTTGAACAGGCTCTCCCCCTCGACGATGATCGAGAGTCGCTGCGGGGTGCCCAGCTGGCGGAAGGTGGCGAGGACCGCGATCGGATCGGTGGCGGCGATCAGCGCCCCGAAGAGCAGTGCGCCGCCCCACGACAACCCGGCGCGGTGGACAACCGCGCCGACTACCAATGTGCCGACGATGACGCCGGGGATCGCGAGGATGCCGATGGAGCCCAACTCCGCGCGCAGGTTCGACCATGGGAGATGATAGGCGGCCTCGAAGAGGAGGGCGGGCAGGAAGACGCTGAGGATCAGCCCTTCGGAGAGCGGGACGGCGAAGACACCGCCGGTGACGCCGAGGGCGAGGCCGGCCACGACCAGGCCGGCGGTGTAGGGGACGCGGATGAAGTGGGCGACGATGGCGACAAGGAGCACCGTGCCGAGCAGCCAGGTGAGGGTGGTGGCGATCCCAGTCGCCGAGGCGGCAGCGGCGAAGAGCGGCGTGCGGCAAGCGATAATCGACATCGCGGCGTCCTCCCCCGCCAACCGCGGGTATGGATATCGCCGGGTGCCCCTGCTGCGCGAAATGACGCGCTCCGCCCTCCCGCATGCATGAATCGAGTATAGCGCCCACGCTACGTCCGCGCGAGGCGCCTCTGCTCCCAGACGAAGAAGCGTTTGAGGAGCGTCCGCAGCGCTAGGATCGCCGCGAACATCAGGATCTGCCGCCACGACAGCAGTAGCAGCGTCCGCAGCAGCGTCCCCGCCAGTTTGTAGCCGAGCCCCGCGATCGCCCCCTCCGCGACCAGCAACCGTGCGGCGGTGATACCCCGCCGGCGAACTAGCGCCAGCACGGCGGCGACGCAGTATCCGACGATGATCAGCGAGCCGACCGCCTCCGCCGCGACGATCCACACATCCACGTGCAGGCGGTGCAGGAGCGGCATCAAACCTACTGCTCTCCGTGTCCCGGCGATGGGGTCGCAGCGTTTACCGGCACGGGACCAGTCCCCCCGCGCCCGGCTTGCCCCGCTGGTGCGGCGCGGGCGGGCAACAGTGCATCAGGTAGCGACACTGGAGGCCGGGATGTGGCTGGTGGGCACCGTCGACAACTTCTGCACGCCGCATCGCAGCCTGGGCAGACGCGCCCCGGCGCAGACGGCAGGGCTGACCGATCATCGCTGGACGATCCACGAACTGCTGACCTTTCCCGTCCCCGTCCCCGTCGTCAATCGGCGGGGACGACCGCCAAACTGGTTCCGGGAGGTGACCCGTGCTGCTTGACCACGGTTCCGTGGGGTACTACCTTGGCATGTTTCATGCATGATCGAGATACGACTTCCTTTCTGTTGAACGGAGGATACGATCATGGCATACATGGCGAACGCGCGGGATGGCGATGCCGGGATGCAAACAGCGCGGGAAACACCGGCCTGGGCGATCAAACATGGCGTCATCGGGGGGATTATCGGTGGCATCATCTTCGCGATCGCGGAGATGATCGGCGGGAGCGTCATCGACGGGAATCCCTTCTTCATGCCGCTGAAGGCATTTGCCTCGATCCCGATCGGGAAGGAGCCGCCGAAGATTGCCTGGGCGACCGCCGTCCCCGTCGGGGTGATCTCCCACATGGTCCTGTCCATCATCTACGGGGTGATCTTCGCGCTGATCATCGCGTATCTCCCGATGCTCCGGGTTTCGCCGGTGCTGATCGTGGTCGCCGCCGCAGTCTACGGGTTCCTCCTCTGGCTGATCAACATCTTCGTGGTCGCTGGGGCGATCAGCCGTCCGTGGTTCAAAATGGCGCCCAAGGGAGAGCAGTTCGTCTACCATACGTTCTTCTACGGGGCGGTGCTCGGCCTGTATCTGGTCGCGGTGATGCGCCGTGAACGTGGCGTCACGCCAACCACCAATGAAGGCGCACAATAATCTTCCCGACAGAAACCCCCGTCCATTGTGATAACCGGCGTATGGAGTTTCCTATGCCGGTCCTCCTGTCGTACGATGCTGGCGTATTCATGCCGCAACCGTGGGCG
>JBBSII010000445.1:0-4414 GCA_038232175.1 Thermomicrobiales bacterium | reverse complement strand
GGGGGTTGGCGGTGGTGGCGGCGTCGCGGTCGCAGCGGGCGCGATGGTCGGCGCGACGGTAGGAACCGGCGTCGGTGTGGGGGGCGGCGTCGCCGCGACGGTCGGCGTTGGTTCGGGGATCGGTGTCGCCGCGACGGTCGGTGTCGGGGGAACCGCCGTTGTCGCCGTCGCCGCGTCCGCTACGCGCGTCGGTTCCACGGTCGGCGTCGGTGTGGTGGTTGGCGTCGGCGCGGGCGTGGGTGGTTTCGCGCCGCCGCATCCGACGAGGAGAAACGCGACCATGAGAAGCATCGACCATCGTTTCGTCAAGACGTGAGTCCCCTTGTTTTCAAGTCGCCGCACCCGCGCCACCCTACACCGGGGCCGTGTCGCGTGGCAAGCGCGGATACATGGACGCAAGCGTTTGCGCTGGCATCGCGTATGCACAGTGGAGAGGGTACCCGGTGCCGATTGATGACCGGATGGTGGTAGCAGGAGGAAGCACGATGCGCGGATCGAACCAGGACCTGCCGGTGGCGTTCGACATCCCGGAGGGGACGAAACGGCTCGCCGAATGGGGCGCGATGAACGTGGAGATGGGAATCTGCCGCGCGGAGATCGACCCGACGCCCTTCTTCGCCGGCTTGCAGGACGACCGCTGCCAGTGCCCGCACTGGGGCTACGTGATCAAAGGCCAGATGCGCTTCCGGTACGCCGATCGCGAGGAGGTCTACCGGGCGGGGGATGCCTACTACGCGCCGCCGGGGCACACGCCGCTGCTCGAAGCGGGATGCGAGTACGTCGAGTTCAGTCCGGCAGAGGAATACCGCGCGACAACGGCGGTCTTGGAGCGGAACATGGCGGCGATGCAGGGCGGGGAGACCGGCTCCGATTCGCGCTAAACGGCGTTGGACGGCGGATAAATGGGATTAACCTCGCTAGGCGTCGCACAGTAGCGTGCAAGATGTTTGGTTTCATCAGTTTACTTCTAAACATATCCCATTAGAAATACTCTGATAGGAAGGGAGAGACCGGCACGACGAATGAGCGTAGCGGGGTCCATTCTCAACGCGATATAGAGATTGGCACACATCGTGCGATTGATTTGGCATTCAGTAGCGGTTCCATCGCCCGTACCTGCAGTGGATGATGAGCGGCAGCGCTGAGGACCGACGACGGAAGGGGGCGGACTGCGGGAGCATCTGTTTCGTGAACGCTGCGGGCGAACCCGCATGACGAGTGTTCAGACCGCTGAAAGGAGCGCACAAGCATGGCTGTATTGAACCCGATGAGCGACGCGACGGGGCTGGGCGTCACGTCCGCCGACGCCCGCCTCCTGGAGCAGGCGGCGGGGAGTTGCGAGAGTATCCAGGAGATCATCAACATCGCGGCGACCGCCGAGGCCTTCGCCGTGACGGCGTTGGGCGGCGCGTTGGAGAATGCCGCCAACGGCAAACTTGCGCTCAACGCCGAGCAGCAACAGACGCTCCGGGCGGCGCGCGCCGAGGAGCAGGCGCACTACGCCTACCTGATCGCGGCGGGCGCGAAGCCGCTGACGACGACCTTCACCGTGCCGGACCCGCGCATCGTCACCGACGTGCCGACCTTCCTCAAGACCCTCATCACCTTGGAGGAGGCCTTCATCGCCGCCTACCTCGCGGCGGCGCAGGAGTTCGCCATCCTGGGGCAGGGGCGGTTGGTGCAGGTAGCGCTCCAGATCGGCGCAATCGAAGCCGAGCACCGCGCGGGGGTGCGCTTCTACGCGATCAGCGCCGGGGTGCTCAGCGGCACGCCGAATGATGTCGCCTTCGAGAAGGCGCTCTTCGGCAGCGTCGGCGAGGCGGCGGCGGCGCTCCAGAAACTCGGCTTCATCGGCGGCACCGGCCCGCAGATCACCTACCCTGGCCCCGGCGCGATCGACAACACCGGCGTCAGCCATCTCACGCCGTAACGCCACGGGCAGCGACGAACCACACAGAGAGGAGTTTCATCGGTGAACATACGCGAAACAGTAACTCAGGCGCGGCTCCCGCGGCGCACACTCTTCAAGGGCGTCGGCGCGCTGGGCGCGGGGGTGGCGCTGACCCAGGCCGGTTTCTCGCATTCGCTGGAGACGGTCTCGGCCGCCACGGAGAATTTGCAGGACATCCTCAACATCACCGTGACCGTCGAGATGTTCGGCGTGACAATCCTCGGCGTGGGGCTTGACAGCAACAAGAAGGGCAACTTCAACCCGCCGTTCCTCGCACCGGTGGTCGCTATCCTCACAGCGGCGCGCGCCCAGGAGCAGGCGCACCTCGAATTCTTCCAGAGCCTCGGCGGCAAGGCGCTGACGCAGACCTTCCACGTCCCGGATCCCGCGCTCCTGACCAATCCGATGGCCTTCTTCGACGCCGTGCAGATGGAGGAGACCCGCGAGGTCGCCGCGCAGATCGCCGCGATGATGACCTTCACCGCGATGAACCGGCCGGACCTCGTCAAGGTGAGCTTCCAGTACGCCGCCGAGGAGGCGGAGCACCGGGTGCTCGCCCACTACGCGATGGGCGCGCGCCCACCGAACAACTATGGGTTCGCACCGGCGCTGTACACGAGCACCGCCGACATCATCACGGAACTCAGGAAAGTCGGCATCATCGACGGTTCCGGCCCGGCGGCGATGTTCCCCGGCCCCGGCGCGATCGACGCCACGAATATCACCGAGCGGACACCCGGCGGCGTCTCGGTCAGTTGCAGCGCATCCAGCGCGCCGAGCGCACCGCCACGCACCGGCGGCGGCGGCGAGGCCGATTACGTCCGCCGCCTCGGCGACGGATAACCAGCGGCAGGGTTTCGGCGTGGGTCGTGGGGTGCGTGCGCACCCACGACCTCTGCACGCGCGGCGCGCGATAGTGTATCATACGGGCAGGCGCGGCAATCAGGGAGAATGATGTGACATTCGGAAACGACCGGGATGATACGCCCCGGCGCGCACAGACCATTGGTATCGTATTCTCGTTCATTCTGCTTTTCATCGCACTCTCTTTGTCGGTGATGCCGGTGGCGACCCTCGCGGCGGCACCGCTGCCGGGCACGGTCGCGACATCCCCGCCCGGCGTGACGTACGCGCGGCGGCTCGGCGGGCCACCGGCCCCGCCCGAAGCCGCGCCCGCGCCGCCGCGCGTCGGGCAGCCCGTGCGCCTTAAGGTGCCGACGATCTTCCTCGACGCGGTGGTGCAGCAGGTTGGCCTCGCGCCGGACGGGGCGATGGACGTGCCGAGCAACTTCGAGGAAACCGCGTGGTACCAGCACGGCGCGCGGCCCGGCGAGCCGGGGAACGCGGTAATCGACGGCCATGTGGACTCGCAGCGGGGCAAGGCAGTCTTCTACGACCTCCGTAAACTGGCGCGCGGCGACGAGATTATCGTCGTCGGCGACGACAACGTGGAGCGCCGGTTCACGGTAATGGAGATGGCCGCCTACCCGCGCGACGAGGTGCCGCTCGCCCGCGTCTTCGGCCCGACGACGGGCGCCCACCTCAACCTGATTACCTGCGACTCGACCAGCGCGTTCGATCGCACCCATGGCGAGTACGCCGGTAATCTCATCGTCTACGCGGAGGCAGCGGCGGGGAAGCCCTAACCCCCTGCCCCTTCCCCTCACACCGCGAGGTACCGCGCGGAGGAATCCGACGGGCGGGCGTGGGCGTAGCGGGAGGTGGTGGCGAGGGAGGCGTGGCCGAGCGTCGTCTGGACGAGGTGCGGCGGCGCGCCGAGCGCCTTAAGCCCGGCGTCGGCGATCCACTCGAACGTACCGGCGAAGAGGATTGATACCCCGAAACCGATCAGCTGCGTCGTGAGTTGGTCGGTCTGCGACTGCGCGACTTGCGCGTCCTGGAACCCCTTCTCCGCTATGTCGATCGCCCCGGTGACGCGCCAGACGGCCTGCTTGTAATTCGCCATGCGCTCGCCAAACTTCGCGCGCCAACGCAGATCGAGCGCCGTCGCCGCCCGCTGGTTGCGTGCCACCGCCTGCTCCCTCTTCAGGAGCTCCACCTCCTGCGCCAACTCGGTGAGATTGGGCGCGTGCTTCGCGGCAGCCTTGTTCTCCTTGCCACCCGGCGACGGCGCATGCGTCGCCGGGTGGGCTGGGGCGGCGCGAGAGTCCTGTGTCGGCTCTGTCGTGTCGAGGTAACTGGCGTTCGCAGGCCTTTGCGACTTGTTGTAATTATCGAACATCTCCCCAAGGTCCGGGGTGTCCGGCTTGCGCTGGAGCCGCGCGCCTCCGGCCTCGCCCACCGTGCCGCCCGGTGCGCGGTTGGCCCCGGACGCGACTGCCGCTGCGACGCTGTCGGCTTCCCGTTCCCCTGCGCCATCCGTCGCCCCCACCGTCAGTGGCCCACGCTCCCCCGCGCCGCGCTGCTGGACGACGTGCGTCAACTCGTGCGCCAGCAGGCGAT
>JBBSII010000444.1:0-4422 GCA_038232175.1 Thermomicrobiales bacterium | reverse complement strand
CGAGAGACGGAGAGAATTGCCTACCCCCCCCTCTGCCCAAAGGGCGCCCCCCTTCCCCACGGGGGAAGGGGGAGAATCCGGAAGAGATCTCTCCCCATCCCGAACGTCATCGAGGGATATGTTGGTTTCTCCGAGCAGGGATGCGAGGAGGGCGCGGCGCTCAATGAGCGGGTGGGCGAAAAGGAGGTCGCCATTGTGGTATAGGAGGTCGAAGGCGATAAGGACGACGGGGATGTCGCGCAGCATATCCTCCGTCACCGCTTTCCGGCCCAGTCGCTGCTGGAAGAGGTTGAAGGGCAACGCCCTCCCCTCCCGCTCACCGATGATTTCGGCGTCGAGCACGAAGGGGCCGGGCAGCGCGAGGAGCGGCGCGTGCAATTCCGGGAAGCGATGCGTCACCTCATCGAGCGTGCGTGAGTAGATGGCGAGCCGGTCGCCGTCGCGATGAATCTGGGCACGGACGCCATCGAACTTGTCCTCAACGAGCGCCCACCCTTCCGGCAGGTTCGCGAGCGCCTCCTCCGGCGAGGCAGCGGGCGTGGCGAGCATTGCACCGAGGGGATGGAAGAGGCGCAGTTCGGCGCGGTCGAGCGTGCCCGCGCGGGCGAGCACGGCGACCTCACCGAGATCGCCGAGCAGCATCGCAGCGTGGCTGACGGCCGGCAACGGGCGACCGAATCCCCGCGCGAGTGCGTCCTCCACCAGCCCCTGCTTCAGGCCGATGCGAAGATCGCCGGAGACGAGTTTGACGAGGTACGTCGCTTCCAGCGGCGTCGCGGCGCGCAGGAGTTCGGTCAGGAGCGTCGTTTTTGCCTTGCTACCCGTCGTGCGCGCCAGTTCCTCAACCGCCGCCTCGACTACGGTGAGGGTGAGGGTTGGCATCTCCGGGAGATGGCCGGGGAGGATTGTGCGCGCCACCTCTCCGAGTTCACCGAGGCCCACGGAGAGGGGCGCGATCTCCTCTCGCGTGTGCCCGGAGAGCGCGACGAGCGCTTGGACGACCGCCGCACTCCCGACCTGTAAGACGCGCATGTCGTGCTGCGGGAAGACCTGCCCGGCGATGTAGCGCGCCGCGATCGCGAGATCGTTGTCGCCCAGCGTCGTGAAATACTCCGCGAGCAGGGCCATCTTCTCGAGTTTCTTCGTCGTCCCGCGCACCCGATCGGCGACCGCCGCCAGCGTCTCGAACGGCACCGACGGCGTCTCCTGCGCGAACGTCACCGACATACTACATTCCATTCCAGGAAGGGAATTGAACCACAGAGGACAGAGAGCACAGAGCGAGGGATGAGGAAAGGGAGACAACGGAGATGCGTTGCATCAGTGTCGGCATTCTTTCCTCATCGCATCTCCTTTTTTCTCTGTGTCCTCTGTACCTCTGTGGTTGATGCATTTTCTACATCCCCGCGAGGTAGTGGGCGTCGATGCCGCGCTCGCGGAGGTCGGTGGCGAATTTCGTGCCACCATGGACGGTGTAGACGCGGCGCGCGCCCGATTCCTCGACATAGCGGAGAAGATCGTCGTACCCCGCGTGGTCGGAGAGGGGCAGCACCGCGCCCACGTCCTTGTAGATATTCCACGCGCCGGGGTGGAGCGCCCACCCGGTCAGCAGGAGGGTGCGCACCGGCATGAGGGCGCGCAACATCGCGTGTTTCCGCACGGAGGGCGGGCAGAGCAGCACGTTGTCGGCGACCTGACCGCGCACGTACCGCGTGTACGGGCCGGGGAATTCGACCCCGCACTCCTCATAGATGCGCGCGATGTTGGCGACCGCGCCGTGGCACATGACGGGATAGCCCCAGCCCGTTAACAGATGCAGGGCTTCCTGCCCCTTGCCGAGCGCATAGCCGAGCACGACCGGCACCTCGCCCTCTGCGTATGCCGCTTCGATCTCGGCCCGCAACCGCGCGTACACCTCGGCATCGGGCGGGAAGACGTAGCGCGGCTCGCCGAAGGTGCATTCGATGATGAGTACGTCGCACGGGACGATCACCCCGGTCTCCGCCGCGACATTCGGGCGCAACTTCATATCGCCGGTGTAACAGATGCGGGTATTGCCAACCTCGATCAACGCCTGCGCGGAGCCGAGGCAGTGACCGGCGGGGTAGAGCGTCATTTGCGTGGGTATTGTACCGGGCAAGTCATATGATGTGCGGTACGGTAGCACCGTCGCGGTTCCCTTCGCGTCCTGCAGGCGATGCCGCAGGATGCGCGCTGTCTCTGGCGTGGCGATCAGATGCTCGTGCGACTCAATATGGTCTGCGTGCCCGTGCGAAACGAATGATCGCGCACGCGGCACATGGGCGTCCAGCCAAAGATCGAGCCTTGGCAGATGGATTCCCTCATCATACGCGATCTCTATGTCAGTCATCGTGCACCACCCGCGTCAAAGCATTGTCTGTGATTATGATGATGCTTTCTTGCATCATTGACCTGTTTAGAGTACCAAGCGGCCAGAATCAGATGAAGAGATAGATAACTGACGAATCCTTTGGTGCTAATAGAAACAAAGGTAGTACAAGGTCACTGGTTATCGTTCCGGTTGCCGCTCGCCACCGACAAACCGGATGCGGAGCGCCCCATCGCGCATCTGCGCCCCGACCGCCGTACGGCGCGCGAGCATATCCGGCAGCATCACATGGTGTTTGTGCCAGCCGACGTGGATATCCAGCTCGTCGCCGCGTTGGTGGAGATCGACCGTTTCATCCTCCATGAATGGGAGGTCAAGGACGAGCACGATATCGCCCCCGTCCCGCTCGATCCGTTGCGGCTGCCCCCGATAGAAGAATTGCGCCGGGTCGCGGTCGCTGTAGAGTTCGTCGGCCACCCGCCGGAGCAGCGGCAGGCCGATCAGTTCCTCGGTGAAGTACGGCACGGCGAAGCGCGGCAGCGGCCCGAACGACTCGTCGATCACCCGCTGGTACTTCACCTGCGTCTCGCGCATCGCGTCGTAGAGGCTGCCGTCCCCGCCCGCCGGGAGGACGCGATTAACGACGACGCCATCGACGAGATAGTTGAACAGGCTGAGATACGCGAGCGAGCGCTGCGCCTCGCGGATGACCATGCGTTCGAGGTTGACGACGACGCGCACGGAGGTGATCTCCGGGTTCGTCAGCAGGTCGCGCACCGCCGTCAGGCGCGAGACCATCAGATCGACCGAATCGAAGATTTCGTCCCCCGCGACGGGCATCGAGGTGACGCGCCGGACGACTGGCCGCATCATCTTCGCCATTCGGCGCACGGTCGGGAAGAGGCGTTCCATCCACCAACTCATCACATCGGGCAGGCTGAGCAATTTCAACGTCTCGCCCGTCGGCGCGGCATCGACAATGACGGTATCGTACGCGCCGCTCTCCGCGTGGCCCTTGATGCGGAGCAGCGCGAACAGCTCCTCCGTGCCGGGCATGACGGTCAATTCCTCATTCGTCAGCCCCTCGAACCCCTGCCACGAGAGCAAATCGGTGAGGTACTGCTGCACCCGGCCCCAGTTCCGCTCCATCTCATGCAGCGCGTTCACTTCCTGCGCCCAGAGATTCGGCGCGATCGGGAGTGGTTCGGCGCCGAGGCGCGTGTCGAGCGCGTCGCCGAGCGAGTGCGCGGCGTCGGTGCTGAGGACAATCGTGCGCTGCCCGCGATCCGCGCACCGCAGCGCCGTCGCCGCCGCCACCGTCGTCTTGCCGACACCGCCCTTGCCTGTGTGAACGATAACCCGTGTCATGCGATCCCCTGTTTTCACCCTGCCGCGCTTCGGTGACGCGCGAGCCCGATACCAGTATCGCACCCAGCGGGCGGAGCGTCACCAAAGGAGGATAACAGCAGCCCATAACCCGAGTAGGATAGCCCGCAACACGGGTATAAATACGCAAATGCGGTATGTAGACAGAATGTTTCACGAAGACAATGTGGCACAAATGTGGCCTTCTTTGAGGAATCCCCCTTCTCGCGAGGGCAAGAGCAGAAGCGCCTGCTTGATCTCCATGTTTCAGCCAGCAATGTTCATGTTAGACCAATCAATGCCAATATTTACAACAAAGGTTGTATGACCTCTGATAGTGATAGATGGTATTCTGCTCAAGCATAGAGGCCATTGGCGTCAATGATTCCGTTAATAACGATGATATTGATTGCGACAAATGATCGACACAGCACTCCGCAGTGTGAGACCGAGAGGCCGTCACCGCTCCACGAGACTCGCCGTGGTGCGCAGCGCGACAGTCAAGGGATGCGCCGCCTTGTACATATGGGTAGATACGACGAGTAATGTTTACGTTTTTCCATACTACTCGAATCACTCCCCTCCCCTCCAAGATAATTTGTTCATGAAGGATATGTTTGATTTTGTCGCATGATTCCGGGGTAATTACAAACGCGGAGCGCATCGCGTGATCAGAGAGACAGTGGAAAATAGGTCGCTCCCGGGAT
>JBBSII010000443.1:0-4429 GCA_038232175.1 Thermomicrobiales bacterium | reverse complement strand
TGAGTTGCTCCCGCACCGCCAGACGAAGTGCGTCGGGCGAGAGGGGATCGAGCAGCGTCTTCGGCGGCGGCCCGGCAACCACGACGCCATGCTCGCGGACGACATGCCGCCCGATCACCCACGCGCGGTCGTGCGCGCGGACGCCGAACGCCCAGTCCGCGCCGATGGTCGGGTGACGATTGCGCGCGGGGTCGTACCAGCGCAGGGCGGTGCGGGGGATGTAGGAGCCTTCCAGTTTGTCGGCCCACATCAGCCCGCTCGCCGCGATCCGCGCATGCATTCTTTCCAATGCGCGCAGTGTTTCCGGTGGCAATCCATCTTCGGTGACGACGAGAAAATCAACGTCGCTGCTGTGGGGATCGAAGTCACCGAGCGCGAGCGACCCGTAACAATACATCCCGACGAATTCCGACCCCAGAACAGTGCGCACTTCCTGAAGCAGGAGACGGAGAACGGCGTTGACGGCAGGGTAGGGTGTCGGAGCGGTCGTCGTCATGATCGGCGCTCATGCCAGGCGATAGAGTTTAGATCGGGAATCCACTGGAAATGCCGGGCCATCCGCGTGTCTCCTCATTATCCTCTCTGGTTCTGGGAACATGCCGTGTCACCGCCATGCGAACATCTGTGTCGCTTCTTCCTCGGACAGCGTCCCGATCGTTTCATCGAGTACGCGTTGGTATTCTTCGTCGCTCATCTCCGGCCAACTGTTCTCTTCACGGCTCAAGAGATAACGCACGCCGTTCATTTCAAGAATGAGCGGCGATCTGCTCGCTTTATCGAGCAGGTGGCCAGGTTCGCTGTCGAGATCAACATTGATCGTCTTCGGTGCGCGGAGCATCTGCATATCCTTTCGTTCCTATAGCCATTATACCAGCCCAATTGGACGCGCGCCCCGCGCTTCCGGCGCGCAATTCGGGTGTAGGTCATCATTCGCAAGATCGCCCGTCAGTTCGCCCTCATCAGAGAGATTCGGCCTCATGCCCCTCTTGCATTCATGGGATCGGGCCGAGGATCGTGACACCGAATTGCGTGAAGTGATGATCGAAGGCGAAGGCGTGCGCGATGTGCAGGCGTTCCATCGCCGCGAAACTCGTGGCATCGGTGGAGAAGTCCTTGTCGTCGTACTGGTAGATGATCGCACGCGCCCTCTGCTCGTCTTTCGCGCTGACGCAAATGAGTGCCGTGCTGCTGCGATCGAGTTCCGTAAGGAACCGGACTGCAGTTGCGTGACCAAGGCGCGCGAGGAGGAGGGCATGCGTTTCCGCGACGATGAGGTTCGTCGTGAAGAGCCGGGGAGATTCACGCGCGAAGCGTGTGAGGATGGAATAGGCCGCCGCATGGTTCGGATCGCGGTCAGTTGTGAGCGCATAGTAGGCCGATGAATCCATCAGCACGCGCCGCAACGCCGGGGACGAGCGCGCGTTCATTCCGCTTTCGGCAAATAAGCCTCGGCGAGATACCGATATTTGTCCCCGGAAACATTCGCGTCGTCTCTGGATTGACCAATGCCGACGATGTTCCATAGCGAGTCTTCGGCGGTGAATCGCTCGCCACGCACAACGCCATGCGGCTTTGGCGCATATGCGTCAGCGAGATAGCGGTCTTTGTGTTGTGCAATGTCGGTCTCTTCCTCCGACTGCCACAGGCCGGTAATGTTCCCAAATGGATCGTCCGCAGAGATTGGCTTACCTACATGAGACGTCTCGGTTGCATCCGGTACGCGGCTATCCTCACGGCTGAGGCGATAGAGTATGCCGTTCGCTTCCAGTATCACCGGCGCTTCCGCTGCCTTTTCCAGGGCGGCGGCGAGTTCGCCCTCTGGTGTGATGTGAATCGTCTCGGTCACCATGGTTCGTTCCTCTCCGCTGTGCTCGATTCCGCCTGTTGGTACGGTATGTGCTGCCATGCTGCGTGGCGCGGCTCGCACCGCGATCTGTGATACGCTGAAAGTATACGGCATCGGATGCATACGTACGGGGGAATATCTATGGGTCAGGTCGTGCTTGGGCTTGTTTTTCACAACCACCAGCCAATCGGCAACTTCGGCTGGGTCAACGAGGAGCACTACGAGAAGGCGTACCTGCCGATGGTCGATGCGCTCGAACGGCACCCCGGCATGCGCGTCGGCCTCCACTACACCGGCTCGCTCCTCGACTGGCTCCGCATGACCCACCCGGATTTGCTCGACCGCATCCGCGCACTGGCGGAGCGCGGCCAGGTGGAGGTCGTCGGCGGCGGGTTCTACGAGCCGGTACTCGCGGTGCTGCCGGAGATCGACCGCGTCGGGCAGGTGCGCGCCCTCGCGGAGGCGGTGCAATCGACCTTCGGCACGACGCCGACGGGGATGTGGCTCGCGGAGCGCGTCTGGGAGCCGGGGCTGCCGCACTCGCTCGTGGAAGCCGGGATGCAGTGGACGATCGTGGACGACACGCACCTGCTCGCCTCCGGCGTCGGCCCCGACGACCTGTACGGCTACTACCTGACGGAGGACGACGGCAGGCCAATCGGCGTCTTCCCCTCGCTCTACTCGCTGCGGTACACCGTGCCGTGGCGCCCCGTGGACGAGACAATTGAGTTCCTGCGCGGGCTGGCGGAGCGCTCGCCGGAGGGTCGGCCATTGATCGCCGTGATGGGCGACGATGGCGAGAAGTTCGGCGCGTGGCCGAGCACGTACGAGCACGTCTGGGCGAAGGGGTACATGGATCGCCTCTTCACCGCAGTGGAGCGGAACAGCGACTGGCTCCTGACGATGCCGCTCGGCGAGTACCGCCGCACCTACCCCGCGCTCGGGCGCATCTACCTGCCAACCGCGTCGTATGTTGAGATGAGCGAGTGGGTGCTGCCCGCCGTCGCCGCCGGGCAGTTCGAGCAGGTGCGGCACGCGATGGAGGTGGAGCGGCCCGAGATCGCCCGCTGGATGCGCGGCGGCTTCTGGCGCTCGTTTATGACGAAGTACCCCGAGATCAACCGCCTGCACAAGCGAATGCTCCGCACCCACGCGAAGGTCCACGCCGCGCGGGCGCAGGGGGGCGCGGGCGAGAGCGATGGCGGCCTGATGGAGCTCTATCGCGGGCAGAACAACGACTCGTACTGGCACGGCGTCTTCGGCGGCATCTACATGAACCACATGCGCGCCGAGACGACGCATCGCCTCCTGCTCGCGGAGAATGCCGCCGATGCCATCCTCCACCACCACGAGCCGGATTGGTTCGTGCATGAACTGAATGACCTCGACGCGGACGGCGCGCCGGAACTCCTGCTCACCGGGCAGCACCAGAACCTGCTGATCGACCCGGCGGAGGGCGGGATGCTCCAGCAGTGGGACATCCGCCGCGTCGCTATGAACGCGCTGGACACCCTCGCGCGCCGCCCGGAGGCGTACCACGAGACCGTCCGCACGCACGCGCGGGACGCCAACATCGGCGAGATGCCGGAGACCGGCGCGGCGAACGAGGCGGCGGAGGCGGACGAACCCGCGAATATCCACGGCGTCGTCCGCTTCCGCGAGGCGGGGCTGGACGATTATCTCGCGTACGACGCCTACGACCGGGGCGGCGGCATCGAGCACCTGTTCGACGCCGAGACCGGGCCGGACGATTTCCGCTTCGGGCGGTACACCGAGCGCGGCAATTTCGTGCGCGGCGTCTGGTCGCTCGACCCGATCAATGACGAGACCGCTTCCTTCGCGCCCGCTGGGGACGCGCAAGCGCCGACGTGGAAGTTCACACTGCGCCGCGACGGGCAGATTACCTGGCCGGACGGCGGCACGTCGCCCCTGACGATTGAGAAGACGTACATGGTGCAGACGATTGGCGCGGCGTTCACCTGCCACTATCGCGTCACGAACCGTGGCCTGTGGCCCATGAGCATCGTTTTCGGCTCCGAGTGGAATGTCAATATGCAGGGCGGTGGCCACAATGACCAGTGTTATACGTGGCTGCCCGATCACGCCGCGCTCACGACCTACCACGACCTGCCGGAAGCGTGGCAGCAGGCGACGGAGATTCACCTCGGCAACACCCACATCGATGTCGATCTGTCGCTGATGCTCAGCCCACCCGCCGACCTCTGGAAACTGCCCATTGAGACGGTCTCCAACTCCGAGGGCGGCTTCGAGCGCGTCTATCAGGGCACGAGCCTCGTCGCGTGCTGGCCGTTGTCGCTCGACCCGGAGCAGACGTGGGAAGGCAGCGTCTATTGGACGGCAGGCGTCGCGCAGTCGAGCGCTGAGTAACGAGTGCTGAGTGCTGAATGCGATGAACTGCGGTGAGAGCAAAAGAATCTCACCATCTGAGTCTCTATAGGACGTACGCAGTTGGGGCGATTTTCCCGGTGGTGGGGGGGGGGGGGGGGGCGGGGGGGGGGCTGGGGGGGGGCAGCCCCCCCCACCCAAGAGGCTGAACCACGGAAAAAGAAAAAACAAGAGAGA
>JBBSII010000442.1:0-4429 GCA_038232175.1 Thermomicrobiales bacterium | reverse complement strand
GACACCGCCGCGCAGCAGGCGGCGCTCCGTGCCATCGCGGCGCGCGTGCGCTCCGGCGGCGTGCTCGTGCTCGACCTCATCCACCCGAACCCGGAGTTGCTCGGCGCGTACTACGGCGCGATCACGCACGAGGCGACATTCATCACCGCCGAGGGGCACCGCGTGGATCGCTTCGTCTCCGCGTTCTACCGCGCCGCCACGCAGACGGTCGCGGCGACGTGGTTCTACGATGTCACCGCGCCGGACCGCACGCTTCGGCGCATCGTCGTGCCGTTCTCCATGCGCCTGATCGGGCGATGGGAAATCGAACTCTTGCTCCAGGGTGCGGGGTTCACCGTCGAGTCCGTCTATGCGGACGCCGACCTCGCCCCGCTCGACGACGGTGCGGACCGAATGCTGGTCGTCGCAGTGCGGCGATAGCGGAACGAGCTTCGAGGAAAGACTTTCCGTGAACCTCGAACCCTTCACTTGTTATGTGGTATCGTTTCATCGATCGCCGTTACGTCGCTATCCGGGAGCCGATCGATATGCAGAAGTTCTGGCACGTCCCCGTCTATCCCCGCCCCCGCCGCATCATCGCAACCTCGCTCCCCGTCTGGGATGAGCACGACCACAGCGAGCGAGTGATGATCCGTGATGAGGAGACGCTGCGGAGCGTCATGCCTGCGTGGGCCTTCACCATCCTGATGCTGCTTGCCTTCTTCCTGCTCGTCGCGCTCTTCGGCTACGTGCTGAATTAACCCTACCCCCAGCCCTTCCCGCTTTGAGAGGAGGCCCCATTTATTGTTGAGAGCGGGACCGTTCCCCTCCCTTCCCGCATCGGGAGGGGCCGGGGGTGGGTTCATCAGTGCCCGCGCAGGTCCGTCGGGGTGACGCGGATCGCGGTGGAAAACTCCTGCGCCATCTGCTCCGGCGTCATGCCGATCTGCTTGATGCCCTCGGTGTACTTCTCGACGTACGCGGGAACATCCGTCACGGGTGGCCCATTCTGCACGATCGCGGCGGTGCCGGTGATGACGATGATATCGCCGCCCTTGCCGTCGCCATCGAAGTGGAGTGAGACGGTCGAATTGTTCGTGATGTTGCGAATCTTCTGCGTATTCGGTTGGCTGTGGATCAGGATCGTCTCGCCGTCCCACAGGAACCAGACGGGGCTGGGCTGCGGCGTTTGGTTGTGCCGCACTGTCGTCAGCCAGACGATTCTCTCTTCGCGCAGTCGCCGCTCGACGCGCTTGCCGAAATCTGTTGTCGTATCGATCTGCATCCCGTTCCCATCCTTTTTGTTCGGCGCCGAATCAGACACGCCGACGCCTCGCGCGTTGTTCAATGACGTGTGACGCACGACGCGCGCATTTCATCCCGGTAGTGGCTGGAGACCCTCGTCCGCGTCGCGGATGGCACGCTGGCGAGGCGATTTCCGCGCGCTCCGTCGCGCCGGGTCGCAGGCGCGTTCGAGCAGGAGGAGGAGGCCGTTCACGAGGAAGGCGAGCGCGGAGACGCTGATCGCCCCGGCCCAGATTTTGTCCGAGCGGTTGCCGGAGATGCCGTCGAAGAGCAACCGGCCCAGCCCGCCCGCCCCGAATTTCGCGCCAATTGCCGCGATGCCGATGACGACGACTGCCGCGATCCGCATGCCCGCGAGCATGATCGGCAGCGCGAGCGGGAACTGCACGCGCCACCACGACTGCCACGCATTCATGCCCATGCCGCGCGCCGCCTCAATCATCGCCGGGTTGATCGATTTCAGGCCGACGAGGATGTTCCGCACGAGGATGATCTGCGCGTAGACGATGAGCGCGATGATCACCGATTTCGCGCCCAGCCCGAAGGCGGGGATGAGCAGGATGATCAGCGCGAGGCTTGGGATCGTGTAGAGGATGCCGAGGGTGCCGACGACCGGCACCGCCAGCCAGCGGTACCGGTTCACCAGCAGGCCGAGCGGCAGCGCGATGGCGAGCGCGATGGCAAGCGCGGTGCCGGTCAGTTGGATGTGCTGCCGCAGCAGCTCCCGGACGACATCCGGGTTGTCAATGATGTACCGCATTGGCCTTCCCGGTGAGCACGGCGCGGTGGATTTGCTCCAACGTCAGCGTGCCGACGGCGTTCTCGCCCTCTATCACCGTCAGCACGGGCGCATCGGTCCGCAGGAGGATCGAGAGCGCGTGCCGCAGGTTGTCGTCGCGCCCGATGGTCGGGCCGTCATTCGTCCGCGCGCCGCCCGACGCGGCGGCCATCGTCTCCTCGACGCGGAGCAGACCCAACTGGCGCACCATGTCGTCCGCGCCGAGCAGGTCGTGGACGAAGGCGTCCACGGGCTGCGTCAGCACGCTCAGCGGCGTGCCGTGCTGCACGATGCGGCCCTCCTTCATCACGACGATCATGTCGCCGAGCCGGAGCGCCTCCTCCACGTCATGCGTCACGAAGAGAATCGTCTTCTTCAGGGTGCGTTGCAGGCGGGCGAGTTCGTCCTGCAAGCCCGTGCGGGTGATCGCGTCGATCGCGCCGAACGGCTCGTCCATCAACATTACGCCGGGGTCGGCGGCGAGCGCACGCGCCAGGCCGACGCGCTGCTGCTGCCCACCGGAGAGTTGCGCGGGGTAACGCGCGCGATACTCCGCCGGAGGCAGGCCGATCAGGGCGAGCAATTCGTCCGTGCGCGCGGCGATCTTCTCGCGGGGCCAGCCGAGCAGTTGCGGCACGACGGCGATGTTCTTCGCGACCGTCATGTGCGGGAACAACCCGACCTGCTGGATGACGTAGCCGATCTGCTGCCGCAACTTGGTCGCGGGGAGATCGCGGATCTCCGTCTGGTCGATGTAAATCTTCCCGGCGGTGGGTTCATAGAGGCGATTGACCATCTTGAGGAGCGTCGTCTTGCCGCATCCCGACGGTCCGACGAGCGCAACGAACGATCCTGCCTCGATCTCTAGGCTGACATCGTTCACCGCCGGGCGCGGTGCGCCGGGGAACTGCCGTGATACATGCTCGAAACGGATTGCGCGCACGGGCTAACCTCACCCCCAACTCCTCTCCATTGGAATGGAGAGGAGTGACTCAATCAAATGTTTGTGCGTTATCCATCAAACGTGCAGGCCTCTTCTCGTCCCTCTCCCCCTCTCCATTGGAATGGAGAGGGAGAGAGGTAAGGTTCCTCCCCGTTTACTTCTTCAGCAGCCCCTGCGCCGTCAGGAACTCCTTGGCAACATCGGCAGGTTCGCGCTTCTTGCCGTCCACCTCGTAGTTCAGTGTGGACATTACCTGATCGGTGAGCAGCGGCTGCACCTTGTTCAGCGCGTCCCGGATGCCGGGGCTGGCGTCGAGCGCCTTCTGCGTCACGACCGGCGTGATCTGGTAGACGGGGAAGAGTTTCTTGTCGTCCTGCAGGACGACCAGCTTGTTCACCGCGATGTCGCCGTCCGTGCTGAATGCCACGGCGATGTCCGCCTGCCCGTCGATCAACCCCTTGTACTTCAGGCCGGGATCGACGCCGATGTACTTCTTCAACTTGAAGTTGCCGTACGCCTTCATGATGCCCGGCAGGCCGTCCTCGCGCTGCTCGAACTCCGGCGGCCCAATCATCGTCAGTTGATCCGCCTTCGTGACGATGTCAGAGATTTTCGTCACACCGAACTTCGTCGATCCTGCGGATGTCATGGCGAGCGCCTGCGTGTCGTTCATCGGCGCGGGATCGAGCCAGACGAAGTTATATTTCTCCTTGTATCCCTTCGCCACCTGATCGTAAACCTGCTTGGCGTCGGTGTTCGAGGGGAGTTTGAGGACGGTGAGCAGGCCGGTACCGGTGTACTCGGGATAGAGATCGAGGTCGCCCTTCTCCATCGCCGCCTGGCAGACCGGGGTGCCGCCGAGGTTCAGCTTGCGATCCACCTTCGCGCCCGCCGCTTCGAGCAGAAGCGCGTACATGTTGCCGACGATGAACTCCTCGGTGAAGTCCTTCGAACCGACCTTGATCGTGCCACCGAACTTCCCGGCGGTGCCGCTCACGGCGGAACTGGCAGCAGTGGTGCCCGTCGTTGTCACGGAACTGGCGGCGGTCGTGCCGGTGGTCGTTACGGAACTGGCAGCGGTGGTACCCGTCGTTGTTGCCGGGCTGGCTGCGGTGGTGCCCGTTGTCACCGAACTGGCGGCGACCGTGCCCGCCGGGCGGGCGGTGCTCGCCGCGCTGCTGCCCGCCGCAGTTGTGCTGCTGGTGCTGCCCGTCGTTGTCGCCGCACCGCTCGCGGTGGTCGCCGCACCCGTTGAGGTCGTGGCCGCGCCGCTCGCGGTTGTGGAGGCGGCCTTCGGCACGTCGGTCGCCTTGCTGCCTCCGCACGCCGCGAGCAATGCCGCCCCGGCGGTCGCCGCGAAGCCGCTCAGTACCGCGCGCCGCGAGAGTCGTCGCCCTTCATTGTTCGTCGTTCCAATCATGCCG
>JBBSII010000441.1:0-4433 GCA_038232175.1 Thermomicrobiales bacterium | reverse complement strand
TTCCAGGTGCGTCGTCCCCCATATGGCTGATACGCTCCGTGTCAACGTCGGGGCATACTAAGGACAGACGGGGAGCAAGGTCTTCCCGCAATAGGAGGGTAACCACAATGACCGCAACATCTTCAGAGACCGGGAGCATTCTGCTCAGTCTCTCCAACAATCTCGCGGACGCCGTCGCGCAGGCCGGGGCGGCGACCGTCACCATCAACGGGCGGCAGCGGCACCCGTCGAGCGGCGTCCACTGGCGTCCGGGTGTGATCGTCACGGCGGATCACACAGTGGAGCGCGACGATGATCTCACGGTGACGCTGCCAGACGGCACGAGCGTCACGGCGACGCTCGCCGGGCGCGACCCAAGCACCGACATCGCCATCCTCAAGATCGAGGGCGCGAGCGTCCCCGGCGCGATGGTCGGTGACAACGCGGCGTTGAGGGTCGGGCACATGGCGCTGGCGGTCGGGCGGCTGCCGGAAGGTGGCCTCGCGACGAGTCTCGGCGTCATTAGCGCGCTCGGCGGCGCGTGGAACACATGGCGCGGTGGGCAAGTGGATCAGTTCCTCCGCGCGGACGTGACGCTCTACCCCGGCTTCTCCGGCGGCCCGCTCGTCAACGCGGCGGGGGAGATCGTCGGCATCAACACGTCGGGCCTCTCGCGCAACATGGGGCTGACCGTCCCCGCGAGCACCGTCAACCGCGTCGTCGATCAACTGATGACGAAGGGGCGGATCGCGCGCGGCTACCTCGGCGTCGGCTTGCAACCCATCCGTCTCCCCGATACCCTCAAGAGCGCGCTCGGCGTGACGAATGAGGCGGGCGTGATCGTCATCTCGGTCGAGAGCGGCGGCCCGGCGGAGAAGGCGGGGCTGCTGATTGGCGACATCCTCGTCACCCTCGACGGCACGCCCGTGACGGACACGGACGCGGTGCAGGCGCGTCTCGGCCCGGATCGCATCGGCACGGCGGTCGCGGCGAAGGTCGGGCGCGGCGGCGCGCCGGTAGATGTGCAGATCACGGTGGGCGAGCGCCCGCAGCGGGAGGGCTAGGCGAATGGTAGTTGTCGCGGACGAACTGACACAGGTGCCATCCGGCATCGCGGACGTCTTTGTCGCGATGGCGGAGCGGTTGCGACAATCGACGGTGCAGGTGCGCGGGCGCAGCCCCGGTGGCGGCGCCGGCGTCATCTGGAGCGCCGATGGCCTGATTATTACGAATGCGCACGTCGCGCACGGCCTACAGGCGACGGTCGAACTCGCCGACGGCCGCACCTTCGCGGCGGCGGTGACGGCGCGGGACGAGGGACGCGACCTCGCCTCCCTCCAGATCGACGCGACGGGCCTCCCCGCCGCCGTGATCGGTGACTCCGACGCGCTCCGGGTCGGGGCGCTCGTCCTCGCGGTCGGCAACCCGCTCGGGCTGAACGGCGCGCTGACGACGGGCGTGGTGCACGCTGCGGCGGTCACGGACGGCCCACGGCAGCGCGGATGGGTGCGGGCGGATGTCCGGCTCGCCCCCGGCAACTCCGGTGGCCCGCTGGCGGACGCGGCGGGGCGCGTCATCGGCATCAACAGTATGATCGCGGGTGGCCTGGCGCTCGCGGTGCCGAGCAACGCGGTCGCGCGGTTCCTGCGCGCCGGTGCGTCGCGCCCCGCCTTCGGCGTGACGATGCAACCCGTGCAACTCCCCGTCGATGGGCAGGTGGCGTTGGGCCTGCTGATCGTCGATGTCACGGCGGGCAGTCCGGCGGAAATGGCGGGCCTGCTGATCGGTGATGCCCTGGTCGGCACCGGCGGCGCGCGCTGGGCACGCCCGGACAGCCTGATGCACGCCCTGTACAACGCCGCGCCGGGCGATACGCTCGCGCTCGACATCGTGCGGGGCGGGCAGCGGTTGACGGTCGCCGTGCGGCTCAGTGCGGCGGACGCGCGCGACGCGCAAGCCGCGTGACACGGGTCCTCGTCGCCGCCGCGTCGGCGGTCGTGCGGGCCGGGCTGGAGGCGCTCGTCGCCGCCGACCCGGCTCTCACGGTCGTTGGGCAAGCGGCGAGTCTGGAGGGGGTCGCGCGCGCGAGCGAGACCCTGCTGCCGGATGTCATGCTCATCGAGCAGGAATGGGACGACGAGGCGATGGCGCCGGGGCTGCTCGCTGTGAGCGCGGGCAGCCACGTCCCCGCCATCGTCGTGCTGACAGAGAACCCCTCCGCTGTCTGGGGCGCGGTCGCGCTCCGGTCGCGCGTGCGGGCCGTCCTGCCGCGCGAGGCGACGGCGGCGGAGATCGTCGCGGCGGTGGCGGGAGCGGCGGCCGGGCTGGTCGTCCTCCATCCGGGGACCGCCGAGGCGATCCTGCCACTGCTCGCCTCCCCCGCGCCGTCGCTTGCCGGTATCGCACCGCAGCCGCTCACGCCGCGCGAGGTCGAGGTGCTGCACATGCTCGCGGAGGGTCTGGGGAACAAGACGATCGCGCGGCGACTCGGCATTTCGGAGCACACGGTCAAGTTCCACGTCGGCTCAATCTTCTCGAAACTGAACGCATCGAGCCGCACGGAAGCCGTGACGGTTGGTGTGCGCCAGGGGCTGGTGATGCTCTGAGAAGTAACGAGTAACGAGTCGAAAAAGACACGATGGAGATGAAGCGCATGTGCTTTATACTTGTTACTCGTTACTCCACGATGGAGGGTTAGGTTGCGTACCGAAGAGATCGAACATGTCGATGAAGAGAAGCAGACGGGGCGGCTTGAAGCGTTCAGCGATGGCGTGTTTGCGATTGCGGTGACACTACTCGTGCTTGAACTGCGCGCCCCGCTGCCGGGGTCGCTCCATGAGGGCGAGAGTCTGCTCCACGCGCTGCTGCATGGGTGGCCTTCCTATCTCGCGTTCGTGACGAGTTTCGTCACGATCCTCATCGTCTGGATCAACCACCACAATCTCTTCAGGCTCATCGTGCGCACCGATCACACCTTCCTCCTGCTGAACGGTTTCCTGCTCTTTACCGTCACCGTCATCCCCTTCCCGACCAACGTCATCGCCGAGTATATCCGTGAGTCGGAGGCGCGTACGGCGGCGATTTTCTACAGCGGCACCTTCCTCACGATGGCGATCGCCTTCAATCTCCTTTGGCGCTACGCGGGGCGAGACGGGCGGCTCCTCGCGCGCGACGTGGACATGCGAGTGATCCGTAGAATCAACGAACAGTTCCGGATCGGCCCCCTGACGTATGTTTTCTGCGTCGTGGCCGCCGCTATCAATGGCATCGCCGGGTTCGTGCTCGTTATCGTGCTTGCGGTCTATTGGGCCTTGCCGGAGCAGATGCGGCCGGGGCCGGGGCGCGGCGAATAGAATCGGGCGCGGCGGTGTTACACAAGTGATGAGCACGCGCGACGCCGGACTGCATGCGATCAAACGACGGGGACTGCCTCACACCATCGGCGCAGCAGCGCGGGTCTGGGGCATTGTCGTCCGTATCCGCCTGGCACGGCTCACCGTCGATCGATTCGACAGAGGCAAAGGGACAGCAACCATGCACATTCACGAACAGATAGAGCAGGAAGTCCTCGGTTGGCCCGGCGTGACGGAGGCGCCGCACCGCTTCGGCGGCACCGAGTTCCGCCTCGGCAAGCGCGAACTCGGCCACCTGCATGGCGATCATCTCGCGGACCTGCCGTTCCCCGTCCGCATCCGCGAGGAACTGGTGCGCGCGGGCAGGGCGATGCCGCACCACATTTTGCCCCAGAGCGGATGGGTCAGTTACCCGATCCGCGACGAGACCGCCGTCCCCGGCGCGCTCGCCCTCTTCCGTTTGGCATATGATCGGGCAACGGGAGTGAACGATAGAGACATGGAGGGAATTTGAACCGCGAAGGCGCGAAGGACGCGAAGGAGAGAGGAGAAGAAAGAAGACTCTTAATCTCTCTTCCCCCTTCGCGTCCTTCGCGCCTTCGCGGTTCAAATTCCCTCCGTGTCTCTATCGTTCACTCCCGTTGCCCGTTCGTAGGCGAGGCGAAAGAGGGCGAGCGCGCCGGGGACGGCGGTTTCGTCGCGGATCGGGTAACTGACCCAGCCGCTCTGGGGCAAAATGTGGTGCGGCATCGCCCTGCCCTCACGCACCAGTTCCGCGCGGATGCGGACGGGGAACGGCAGGTCCTCGAGATGATCGCCGTGCAGGTGGCCAAGTTCGCGCTTGCCGAGGCGGAACTGGTGCCGCCGAAGCGGTGCGGCGCCTCGGTCACACCGGGCCAACTGAGGACTTCCTGCTCTATCTGTTCGTGAATGTGCATGGTCGCTCCCCTTTTGCCCCTATCGAATCGATCGACGGTGAGCCGTGCCAGGCGGATACGGACGACAATGCCCCAAACCCGCGCCGCTGCGCCGATGGTGTGAGGCAGTCCCCGTCGTTTGATCGCATGCAGTCCGGCGTCGCGCGTGCTCATCACTTGTGTA
>JBBSII010000440.1:0-4452 GCA_038232175.1 Thermomicrobiales bacterium | reverse complement strand
GAGATGGTGATGCCGGGGGACAACATCCAGATGAAGGTGGAGTTGATCACGCCGGTGGCGATCGAGGAGGGGCTGCGGTTCGCGATCCGCGAGGGAGGGCGCACCGTCGGTGCCGGCGTCGTCACCTCCCTCACCTAACCCGTAGACGGTAGGCAGCAGTAGACAGAATGTGAGACAGGGCGTACACGTTGCGCCCCATTCCTCTCTCAGTCCTCAGTCCTCAGTCCTCAGTCCTTTCCTGAGGCGACCGAAGGGAGCGTAGCAGTGGCAAAGAGAAAAGCGGATCGCACAATCGTCACGCTTGAGTGCACGGAATGCAGCAACCGCAACTACACGACGGAAAAGAACAAGCGCAACGACCCACAGCGGATGGAATTGAAGAAGTACTGCCCGCGCGAGCGCAAGGTGACGCTGCACCGCGAAACGCGGTAACGACGAGTAATGAGCAACGAGTAGCGAGTAACGAGAGTAGCATGATGCCTCCCTCATTGCTCGTCGCTTTCCCACAGGGAACCCTTGCGGCACATGCCGCCCGTGCGGTATCATAGTGTGGTTGTCTGCGCGTCCAGACACGGCGGAGGGGTGTAGCTCAATTGGCAGAGCACCGGTCTCCAAAACCGGGGGTTGCAGGTTCAAGTCCTGTCGCCCCTGCCACTCCCCGTTGAGGTTGAGTGGCTTCGCGCATCTGGATCGCACGGGCACAGAATGTGGATGATCGATGGTATGGGGCGCCGCGATCCCGCAGCGCCCTTGTTTGAGCGCACACGGCACGGATAATCCGTGCGGAATTGAGGCATCGCGTGGCGACAACGCGGACGACCGGGGCGACGACGAATCCACTGGTGCGCATCTTCAGCCGGTTGCGCCATAGCTCCACGGAGACGACCAGCGAGTTGCGCAAGGTGGCGTGGCCCGATTCGCAGACGACCCGCAACCTGACGCTCGTCGTTATCGGTATCTCGGCGGCGATTGGTTTCCTGCTGGGTCTGACAGACTCGCTTCTGACCGCCCTCTACACATTGTTGGAGAAGCTCGGCTAATCCGGGCGGGAGGTCGCGGCATGGTTCGCAGTTTACGCGCCCGGTTGGCGGAGCGGAATGGCATCGGGGAGACCGAGGGCCAGTGGTATGTCGTCCACACGTACTCGGGGCACGAGGCGAAGGTGAAGAAGAACCTCGAATCGCGCATCGAGACGATGGACATGAGCGAGAAGATCTTCGAGGTCATCGTGCCGACCGAGGAGGAGATCGAGATTCACAACGGCCAGCGGCGCACCGTCAACAAGAAGGTGTACCCCGGCTACGTCCTCGTCAAGATGCGGATGGACGACGACTCGTGGTACGTCGTGCGGAACACGCCGGGCGTGACCAGTTTCGTCGGCATGGGCACGAAGCCGACGCCGCTGCGCGATGACGAAGTCACGTTCATCAAGACGCAGATGACGGCGGAAGCGCCGCGGGTCAAACTCAGCCTCGCGGTGGGGGACAACGTCCGCATCGTGGACGGCCCCTTCCAGGACTTCGAGGGGAAAATCGACGAAGTCAATCAGGAGAAGGGGCGCGTCAAAGTGCTCGTCTCCTTCTTCGGGCGGGAAACGGCGGTGGAGTTGGACTTCCTGCAAGTGGACCGCAATCTGTAGGCGATTTCGGGGCCATCCGGCCCCGCTTTCACGAAAATGCGCGCGCAACGACGCGCCGCGCCGGTGTGACGACAGTAGGAGGACGCCCCTGTGGCGAAGAAAGTACGGGCCATCGTCAAGCTGCAACTCCCGGCGGGCAAAGCGACGCCCGCGCCCCCGGTCGGCCCCGCGCTCGGTCAGCACGGTGTGGCGCTGATGGAGTTCGTCAAGGCGTACAACGAGCGGACGGCGCAGCAGGTGGGCCAGATCATCCCGGTCGCCATCACGGTCTTCGAGGATCGCTCATTCACATTCGTGACGAAGACGCCACCGGCGGGGGACCTCCTCCGGCGCGCGGCGGGCGTTGACAAGGGCGCGGCGAATGTCAAGCGCGAGACGGCGGGCAAAGTGACGCGCCAGCAGGTGCGTGAGATCGCCGAACTCAAACTGAAGGACCTCAATGCGTACGACGTGGATTCCGCGATGCGCATGATCGAGGGCACCGCCCGCTCGATGGGCATTCAGGTTACGGAGTAGTCAGTAGACAGTAGTCAGTTGAAAACGGAAGCGCTGCGCGCATTTTTGCTGTCTACTGTCTACTGTCTACTAAAGAGTGGGAGGCGCGTGGTGCGCCGCTCGGACCACAAGGTTAAAGGAGTGACACGGTGGCACAGCACAGCAGACGGTATGAGGAAATTGCCAAACTCGTGGACCCGGAGAAGAAGTACACGGTCGATGAGGCGGTGCATCTCCTGAAGGAGACGAGCAAGGCGAATTTCGATCAGACAATCGAGGTCCATTTCCGCCTCGGCATCGACTCGCGGCACGCGGACCAGCAGGTGCGTGCCTCCGCAACGCTCCCGGCGGGTTCCGGTAAGAATGTGCGCATCCTCGTCTTCGCGCAGGGTGACGGCGAGCGCGCCGCCCGCGAGGCGGGTGCGGACTACGCCGGCGCGGACGATCTGATCAAGCAGATCGAGGGGGGCTGGCTCGACTTCGATGTCGCCCTCGCGACGCCGGACATGATGGGCAAGGTCGGTCGGCTCGGTCGCGTGCTCGGTCGGCGCGGCCTGATGCCGAACCCGCGCTCCGGCACCATCGCCACCCCGGAAGACCTGCCCCGCGCCATCAATGAGCGGCGCGGTGGCCGCGTGGACTTCCGCAACGACCGCACGAATCTCGTTCACATCCCTGCCGGGAAGACGAGCTTCGATGAGGCGCAGATCCGCTCGAACCTTCTCTCCGTGATCGACGCGGTGAGCCGCGCCAAGCCGACCGGCGTGAAGGGCACATACATCCGCTCGATTGCCGTCGCGACGACGATGGGGCCGAGCATGCGGCTCGATGTCAACGCCGCCATCGCGGAAGCGGAGGGGGTTGCGGCCTAGGGCCGGAACGGGTATGCTCCATACCGACATCGCCGATGACCGCTGGCGCGTTCGCGCTTAATTGGCCCCTTGGGCTACCAGCCGAGGTCGATGGGACGAAGCAGATTCCACGAGCGGGTGCTCCTGCGCCACTGCCGTCGCTGTTTTGCCCCGCGCCTCATCGGCGCGGGGCTTTGGGTTTTCCTAACCCCCCGGCCCCCTTCCCCACGGGGAAGGGGGAGCGTAAGGAAGAGTTCTCTTTGAGTGAACCGGCAGATGGGAGGGGGTGAACGCACATGCCAACCGAAAAGAAGAGCGGAGCGATCAGCGAGATTCAGGAGCGGATCAGCAAGACGATGCTGATGATTCTGACCGATTATCGTGGCTTGAAAGTGGCGGACCTGCAAGGGTTGCGCGCGCAGTTGCGCGGCGTCGGGGCGGAATTCGCCATCGTCAAGAACACGCTGACGCGCATCGCCGCGAACAATCAGGGCATCACCTCGCTCGACGCGACGCTGGAGGGGCCAACTGCGCTCGTCTTCGTCGAGGGGGATATCGTGGGCGCGTCGAAGGTCATCAGCGACTTCGCGCGCACATCACGCATCCTGAAGGTAAAGGGCGCCCTCTTGCAGGGGAAGGTCGTCCCTGCCGAGCAGGTCGAGGCGCTGGCAACGATGCCGCCGCGCGAGGAGTTGCTCGCGACGATCGTCGGCGCGCTCGACGCACCGATCTCGAATGTCGTATACGCGCTCGACTTCACGATCTACGAATTCACGGCGCTGCTCGATGCACGCGCCGCGCAGATGGAGGGCGGAGAAGCCGCCGCATAAAGAAAGGATCGCACCATGGCAAGCACGAGCACACTTTCCAAAGACGATATCATGACGGCCATCGAGGGCATGACGATCCTCGAACTGAAGGAACTCTCCGACGCGATGAAGGAGCGATTCGGTGTCACCGCGATGGCGGCGGCCCCGGCGGCAGCCCCGGCGGGTGGCGGCGCGGCAGCGGCCCCGGTCGAGGAGCAGACGGAGTTCACCGTCATGCTGACTGAGATCGGTGCGAACAAGATTCAGGTCATTAAGGCAGTGCGCGAGTTGACGAGCCTCGGCCTTAAGGAGGCGAAGGACCTCGTTGAGAGCGCGCCGGCCGCCGTCAAGGAGAACATCACCAAGGACGAGGCCGCCGCCGCCAAGACCAAGCTTGAAGACGCGGGCGCGAAGGCGGCCGTCAAGTAACCAGTACTGATACTCTTTCGCGATATACTTGACGTGATGATGTGCGGGTTGATGAAAGGAGGGAAGCGCGATGCATATCGCCTATCCGCGCGCGACCACCGAAACCATCGAGGAATTGCGCGAGTATGAACAGCGTCTGCGCGGGACGCCCGCCGCGCCCCGCGTTCAGATGCTCCGGCTCTTGAAGAGCGGCGAGGCGACGAACGTGCCCCAGGTCGCCACGCTCGTC
>JBBSII010000439.1:0-4497 GCA_038232175.1 Thermomicrobiales bacterium | reverse complement strand
CTCCCGAAGGACGGCACGCTCAGTGCCGAGGAGTGCCTGCGCTACGCCCTCAGCCTGCCAACTTCCGTCGTCATCACCGGCTGCGAGAACATGCGCGACCTTGAGCAGGCGTTGCGCGTTGGTGAGACCTTCATCCCGATGACCGAGGAGGAGTTCGCCGACATCCGCGCGCGCGCCGCGTCCATCACCGGCGCGGAAACGGGCATGGTCGAGGGCTGGAAGACGACGAATGACTTCGATGGCACGATCAAGAACCCACACTGGATCACGACGGCGTCCGTTACTGCGTAACGGAGGACGAAGAAGAAGTAACGAGTAATGAGTAACGAGTACCAGGAGCAGCGACGCGTGCAGGGAACCCTTCTTGTTACTTGCTACTCGTTACTCGTTACTCGTTACTCCCCCTCAGTCCTTCCTTAGTCCTTCCTGGGGTGAGACGATGGCAATGTACGATCGCTTCTCGCTTTTGCCGGAACCCGATGATGCGTCGGTGCAGGATCGCGACCTGCTGATCCGCATGACGGCGTATCTCGATGCAATCGAGACGCGCGTGCGGCAGGGGCAGGGGTGGTGCATCTTCAACGCACACCGCGCCCGCGCCGCGCGCATCGGGCAGTACGTCGTCGCCGGGCTGCGCGGCCACGCGCCGCTCATCTCGCACACCCTAATGACGTGGCGCGACTTCGCCCTCAATGCCTACGTCACGGAAGTTGCCCTGCCGCGCGAGGAGCAGGACGAACCCGCGCCCGAACCGGAGAGCCGACGCGACCGGGAGCAACGCCTCGCCCGCCGCGTCTCACGCGAGGCGTACTGGCGCGCGCTCAATGTGGACGTGCTCGTGCTGCTCGATCTCGCACCGGCGCACGCGCACGAGGTGACATTTCTCGGCGGCATCCTCACGAGCCGTCACCGCCTGCACCTGCCGACGATCCTCACCACGCCCCACATGCCGGACGGCCTCCGGGCGGCGATGGAGGCGGTGGACACCGAGGGCGGCGCGTGGGAGCAACTCTGGGGCCGGATGTACGAGACGAGCCTGATCGCGCTGTGAGCGCGCCCGCGCTGCCGCTCTACCTCGTGCGCCACTGCCAGGCGACGGGGCAGGAGCCGGACGCCCCGCTCACCCCGGCGGGGGCGGCGCAGGCGGAACGACTCGCGGACCTGCTGGAGTTGCATGGGATTACCCGCATCGTCTCCAGCCCGTACGCCCGCGCGATACAATCGATCGTGCCCCTCGCAGAGCGGCTCCGCATCGCCGTCGAAACGGACGACCGGCTCATCGAGCGGATGCTCAGCGCCACCCCAATGAGCGATTGGCGCGACCACCTCCGCGTCAGTTTCGCTGACCTCGACTACCGCATCGGCGATGGTGAATCGAGCCGCAGCGCGATGGCGCGAGCAATCGCCGCGCTCGACACCGCCCGACGACGCGCCCATGGCCCGGTCGCCATCGTCACCCACGGCAACCTGCTGGCACTACTGTTGCGTCAAATCGACGGTCGGTGCGGCTTCCCGGAATGGGAGCGGTTCACCAACCCGGATGTCTACCGCATCACGGCATCGCACGTACCTCAACCGATTGAGCGTCTCTGGACATAGGATGAATAGGTAGAAGGTAGTGATTTGTCACGATTGCATTGATGGATAGAGGTGCTTGAGTTTGATCCGTGCATCTGCGGTCGTGAACCGCCAGTTGATGACCGCATCCGCGTCGTTGCGTCCATCTTCCCATGCCGCTACCTCCCGCATCAAGGTTTCATCATCGGGGATGCGGCGATCCAGACATTGCCGCCCCAGGATGCTCAACTCGATCTCCGCGATATTGAGCCAGCTGCCGTGCTTCGGCGTGTAATGGATCTCCAACCGCTCGGCAATCCGGCGCGCTTCGGCGGGCGGGAAGGCTTCATAGAGCGAGGCGGGCGTGTGCGTATTGAGATTGTCCATCACCAGCACGATCTTCTCGGCAGCGGGGTAATGGACATCGACGAGTTCCTTGATGCAGTGCGCCCAGTCCACTTTGGTGCGGCGGGCCGTCACTGCGAGGTGTCGCCAGCCACGCAACGGTTCGCAGAGGATGAAGAGGTTCGCCGTCCCACCGCGCACATATTCGTAGTCTTCACGGACGGCCTGCCCCGGCGCGAGCGGCAGGGGGGTCGCGATCTGATCGAGCAACTGTTTGCTCGCCTCATCCATGCAGACCTGAGGGAAACGCGGATCGTAGGGGCGCTGATAGACCGCGAGCACGTCCTCCATGTGCCAGACGAAGGCGGCATTCGCCTTGGGCGGGATGCACCAGCGCTGCGTCAACCACGGCTTGAGCGCGTTTTTTTGAGCGTACGGCGCACCAACTCGTGCGAGACGGGTACGCCACTGTCGAGGGTGACGAACCGCCCCGCCAGCAGGCGCAACGTCCAGCGGGCATGCCCCTCGGGCGGGGTGCTACAGGCGAGGGCGATCAGGTGGGCTTCCTGCACGCCGTCGAGCGTGCGCGGGGTGGTGACACGGGGCGGACGGTGGACAAGCGCGGCCGCGACCCCCTCAGTCGCACAGCGCGTGCGCACCCGCGCGACCGTCAGTTCGCTGACCTCGACGGCGGCGGCGATGGTGGCGTCGCGCTCGTGCGGCCCGCCCGGCCCTTCGTCCGCTTTGAGCAGGATGCGGGCATGGGTGAGGGTGCGTGCGGCGGTCGTCCCGCTGTTGCGCATCTGCTGTAAGCGGGAACGTTCGTCGCTGGTGAGAAGAACGTGGTATCGTTTGGCTGGCATCGCGGTCTGCTCCCTTGGCGATTCCCCGCCGCTGCGGGAACGATGGCATGGAGCATACCGCCGCACGACCGATACATCAAACGTCCCGTGACAGACCACTAGTTGGGCATGGACATGGCCTCTCATGATGTATCTACAATGTATCCACGTTCACGCCATCTATCAAATGATGTGAAGTTTCTTCCGAGGCAAGCGGGCGAACGATCCCGCCTACCTCCCCGGGAATTACTTGCTAGCTGGATCGCCAGGTTTCAGGAAGTCGGGCGCGGCCCATGCGGGGTTCGGGTAGGTGTAGAAGCCCCGGCCCGTCTTCATGCCGAGGTCACCGCGCGCGACGCGGTCGGTGAGGATTTGGGGCGGTCGGTCGGCGGGGTCGCCGCTCTCAGAGGCGTAGTGCTCCTCGATGTCCCGCACGACATCGAGGCCGATTTCGTCCATCTTGCCGAACGGCCCCCGATCCGTGTGGTACATCGTCATCCACGCGCGGTCCACATCCTCGAACGACGCGACGCCGCTATCGACGACCTTCAGTGTCTCCTTCTTGATCGCGCGCCAGACGCGGTTGAAGATGAAGCCGGTGCTCTCCTTCTGCACGCGCAGTGACAGCAGCCCGATCCGGCTGCCGAATGCCGCCAGCGCGTCCATCGTCGCCGCGCTCGTGCGCGTCCCTGCACCGACTTCCACCATCGGGATCTCCCAGACGGGGTTGTAAAAATGGAAATTCGCCACCCGCTCCGGGCGCGCGGTCGCGTCTTCGAGGTAACTGACGCGGATGGAGGAACTGTTCGTGGCGAGGATCGCGTCGTCGCGGCAGAGTTCGTCCAGTTGGGTGAACAGCGCGCGTTTGAGATCGACGCGCTCCGGGATCGCCTCGATGACGAGATCGACATCGCGAACCGTGCTGTGTAGGTCGGTCGCGTAGCGGAGTAGTCCCTCTGTCTTTTCCGCGTCCGCCGCCGTCATCGTGCCGTCCGTGACCCACTGGTGCAGCAGTGCACCGTTCGCTTCCCGCGCGTGGTCGAGCGCGGCAGGGTTGCTGTCGTAGAGCGTGACGGGGACGCCGTGCTGCGCCGCCCGGAGGGCGATCATCCGCCCCATCGTGCCCGTGCCGATCATCGCGACCCGTTCGATGCCGGTCATGCCCGCACCGCCGGGTTTCGCCATGAGTGCGGTATTCGTCCTTTGCTCGTATTCATGAAAACCCCCGTGCTTCGTACTTCGTGCATGATGCGAAAGACCTTAACAACCCGGAAGGGGCATCCTATTGTACCCTCGTACTCCATTGCAAGCAGTGATCTGTGGCGTTGCACGAAGTTGTCGGTCGGCAGGTCCGCAGTCCACATGCGAGTGTCATGGCGCCGACGCTCATCGTGCACGCGCAGGGCCGCTGAAAAGCGGGGGCGCTTTCACACGCATGACGACGCGATCCGAGGATGTGGCCGAGAGGGTTCACGGGAACGGCGGATGAATAGCCCCGGTTCGATGAGGAGGAAGGAACATGTCCCTGGACGAGCGGGTAGGTGTATGCGGAACGGTGGTCATGTCGCCCACCGCGCGATGAGCGCCTCCTCCGCTTTCGTCCGCCTCCCCCACTTCTTCGGCGGTTGCCATGCGGCAGGAGGCACCCGGTCGTGCAGCAACTCGTTGACGCTCCAACAATGATCGGTGATCGCCGCCGCCATCGCCGGCGTCTGCCCGCGTGCCAGACTGCCATGCGGCGTGCAGATGTTGT
>JBBSII010000438.1:0-4498 GCA_038232175.1 Thermomicrobiales bacterium | reverse complement strand
CGGGTGCGCGCGGGAGACGATCAGTTGCGGCCCCTTGTCCGTCGAGGCGTTGACTTCGAGCAGCAGCACCTTGAGGCGCTGGCTCGGGCGGTACCGCTCGGCGGGCACCTGCTCGCGCACCGGCATCACCGCCTCGGCCTTGCCGAGGTCCACGATCACGGCCTTGTTGTCCGCACGCTGCACGACGCCGTTGATCAGTTCGCCGATGCGATCCCGGTACTCGTTGTAGACGCGCTCGCGCTCGGACTCGCGGATCTTCTGCATCACGACCTGCTTGGCCGTCTGCGCAGCGATGCGCCCGAAGTCCTTCGGCGTGTCATCAATGCTCACAGTGCGCCCGATCGCGCCATTCTCCGGGTCCACCTGGCGCGCCTCGGCCACCGCCATCTGACGCTGCGGGTCTTCCACCGCGCCATCCGCGACGACTTCCTTATCCACCATGATTGAGATGACGCCGGTGTCCGGGTGGAGCACGACGCGCACATTGTCGTCCTCCTCGAAGCCGCGCGCCTTCTTGTAGACGGTCTTCAGGGCATGTTCCACCGCGCCGGTGACGACATCCTTGGGCATATTGCGCTCGGCGGCAAGTTCCGCGATCGCGGTGTACAGATCACTTTTCATTGCTGGTCATCCTTCCAATGCGGGCGGCGGTATCGCGCGCCACCCGCTACGTATTCCCTTCCCCACGCCGGTATGGCGCGGGTGGTCCTGCGTCCTGACGGCAATGGGCGCCACGGCAAAGTGCCGGGAAACACCCCTACTCCCACGCATGAAAAACGTGGGTCAAAAGAACCCACGTTGCCGTCAGCGCACGAGTTCACTGCTTAGTATACCATTTTCACCGCTCCCCGCAAGGCCGTTCGTCATGGCTGGGCAACGACGGCTCTGCCGTACCGGGACGCTCCGGGACGCCGAATGCCGCGCCACCACGCTATGTGCACGCAGCACCCGGCGATGCGACCGATGCGGCGCTCTGTCCGGCTGGCGGCAGGTGCAGATCCGTCGTCGTCGCGCGGTACTGTTCGACCTGACCGGCGCGTTGCGCCGCGTCCCAGCCGAGCGCGTCACCGAGGATCTGCGCGACATCCGGCGCGGCCACGAACCCGTGCGCCCGGTCGATGAGCGCGAGCCGCGTGCGACGGGAGAGCACGTCATCGACGGTCATCGCCATCTCGTACCGCGCCGCGAAGACCGCTTCCGCGAAGATCACCGGCAGGTCGGGGGCCATCCGCGCCGCGAGCAGGGCATCCCGGTCGATCATCGCCAGAAGCAGCGGGGCGTCCGACCCGTACGACTGGAGCAGGTGCGCGGCGATCTCCGCGTCCAGCCCTCGCCGCGCCGCCGCCACCGGGAGCGCGCGCCGCCAGTGGCCGTAGCCGTCCGCGCCCGCGAGCGGCAGGTGATCCGTGACGGAGGCGCGGATGTTCAGCCCACGCAGTTCGAGGGTATTCACCGTGTCCTGCGCCATGCGGCGGTAGGTCGTCAGTTTGCCGCCGACGATGGTGACGAGGCCGTTCGGGGCGGTGAGGACGGCGTGCGTGCGCGCCAACGCGGCGGACTTCGCGCCGTCCCGCGCCTTGACGAGCGGGCGGTACCCAGCGTACGTGCTGATAATGTCCGCCTCGGTCAGTTGGCTGCGGATGGAGCCATTCGCGGTGCGGAGCACGAAGGCGATCTCGTCTGCATCGGCGCGCGGTCGCTCGATGTCGCCGCCCGGCGTGTCGGTCGTGCCGATCACGGCGCGGCCCTGCCACGGCACGATAAAGATGATCCGCCCATCCTCCGTCTCCGGCAGTACCACGGCGTCGTCCCGCACGCCGACCTTCTCGGCATCGACGACGAGGTGGATGCCCTTCGCGGGAAGCACCTGCACGTGCGGCTCCCGCGTGCCGAGCGCCTCTACTTGCTCCGCCCAGACGCCCGCCGCGTTCACGACGTGCCGCGCGGCGATGGCGTAGGTTTCGCCCGTGGTCGTGTCCCGCGCCTCCACCCCCGCGACCCGTCCGTGCTCCACGATGAAGCCCGTCGCCTCGACGTAGTTTGCGACGAGCGCACCCTGCTCGACGGCGGTGCGGATGACGGTCGCGACGAGTCGCGTGTCGTTCGTGCCAGCATCGCTGTAGACGAAGGCATTTTTCAGGCCGTCCGTCCGCAAGCCGGGGACATCGCGCACCGCTTCCTGCGCGGAGATGCGCCGGTGCCGCGCGATGTTCTCCTTGCCCGCGAGCAGGTCGTACGCCGTCAGCCCCATTTCCATCGCCAGCCCAACGCCGATGCCACGCGGCAACGCGACGGGCACGCCGATGGGTCGGCGCGTCGTGTCGTAGATCGGCAGGACGAACGCAAGCGGCCAGACGAGATGCGGCGCGATCTTAAGGAGCGTCGCGCGCTCGCGCAGCGCCTCCCGCACGAGCGGAACCTGACCCTGCGGCAAGTAGCGGATGCCGCCGTGGACGAGTTTCGTGGACCACCGGCTCGTGCCGTGCGCAAAGTCGTGTCGCTCGATCAGCGCGACCGAAGCCCCGCGCGACGCCGCCTCCAGCGCGACTCCCGCGCCCGTAATGCCGCCGCCGATTACGCAGACATCGACGCGCCCCGCCGTCATTCGCTGCAGATGATCCGCCCGTGTTGCCGCTGAAAGTTCGTGCATTAGTCTCCCTTTGTCCGTCCGCGAACGCCCCACCTATAATACCAGTGAGAACCCGCACCGGTGCATCCACAGGGCAGGCGTATGCGTTCTCCTCGCTGTCAGAGAAACCCTGAAGAACGACGAGATGTCGCCGTTCCTTCATCTTTTTCCGGGATATGCAGTGTCGGTGTATACCGGCATCCATCTTGATAGGTCGTTTTGCGCCACACTCATTATGAGCCGTCGCACGTATCTCTATCACCGAAGAAGGAGCAACGCAGGATGCACTCTTATGCCCTTCGAGCGACCGCGCGCGCCATCTCACGTCGGAACCTACTGCAAGGGGTCGCAGCCCTCGCCGGGACGCTGATCGCCACGGCCTGCGGGGGCGCAGAGAAGGCCGTGACGCAGACCGCCGCCGCACAAATCGCCACGAAACCCGCTGCTGTCGCCTCAACGACGAGCGGGAGCGCCGCCGCTGGCTCACCGGGAGCGACCGTTCCCGCCCCGACGCTCGCCGCCAACGCCACCCCCAACGCGCTCGGCGCCGCGCCTCCCCCCGGCGCGACGCCGACCGCCGGCCCGGTCATCGGCAGCGCGGCGGCGCTCCCCTCGCCCGGCCCCGCCGAACTGGCCGCCTTCAACAAGGACCCGGAGATGAAAGTGCTGGACGCTGTGGACTGGGAAGCGTCCACCACCGCGCTCCAGCCATTCACCACGCCCACCAAGTCGTTCTTCGTCCGCTCCCACTACCCCTTCCCGACCGTCAAACAGGAAGAATGGAAACTGACGATTTCCGGCCTCGTGGACAAAGAGGTGACGCTCACCTACGACCAGTTAACGAAGATACCGTCAAAGAAACTGACGGCGTGGATCGAGTGCGCGGGCGATGGTCGGGGCCGCTTCAAGCCGATGGCGAGCGGCGGGCAGTGGCAGATCGGTGCGGTCTCGAACGCCGAGTGGGTCGGCGTGCCGCTCAACGACGTGCTCGCGATGGCGGGCCCAAAGAGCGGCGCGGTGGACATTGTCTGCGGCGGCGCGGGCAATAGCCAGTGGGCGCGCGGCCTGTCGCTCGCCAAGGCGAAGGACCCGGACACGATGCTCGTCTGGCAGATGAACGGCGAGCCGCTGCGCGTCGAGCAGGGTTTCCCGGTGCGTCTGCTCGTGCCCGGCTACCCCGGCGTCGCGCAGGTCAAGTGGATCACGACTATCACCTTGATCGACAAGCCGTACGACGGCTACTTCAACACGACGCTCTACACCTTCATCACGGCGGACGGCAAGAACCTCGGCCAATTGACGACGATGCCGGTGAAGTCGATCATCACCTCGCACGCGCCGAATGCGAAGGTGCCGAAGGGGGCGCAGACGGTCTCCGGCAAGGCATGGAGCGGCGCGGGTGGCGGGATTACGAAGGTTGAGGTCTCGGCGGACGGCGGCAAGACGTGGAACGAGGCGAAGATCGCGCAGCAGGCGGGGCAGTGGAGTTGGTACGCCTTCGAGTACGCCTGGGACGCGAAGGACGGCACGACGACGCTGACCTCGCGCGCGACAGACGCGAAGGGGAACGTCCAGCCGGAGATCCCGCCGTTCAACAAGAACGGCTACCAGTACAACGGCTGGTGGGTCGTTCCCGTCGGGGTCAGTTGACGCGGGTTTGAACCGCCAGGACGCCAGGGAAGAATGCAAACACAGAGGACACGGAGGACTCAGAGATCGCAGAGACGAGAAAGATACTCCTCACTGTGATCTGGTAGGTGCATGGGGAACGGTGGAGTAGCGGGATGAGACAGGGAAATGCGAGTTCAGTAGAATCTTCTTTGACAAGAAGGAGAGTCTATGAACCCGCACGACGTATTCTGTCCCAAT
>JBBSII010000437.1:0-4518 GCA_038232175.1 Thermomicrobiales bacterium | reverse complement strand
GTTGCACTACCGGGTGCCTCCCGCTGCGTGGCGACCGCCGAAGAAGTGGGGAAGACGGACGAAAGCGCAGGAGGCGCTCATCGCGCGATGGGCAGCATGACCACCGTTCCCCATACACCTACCTCTCCTCTTTCCTTCGCGTTCTTTGCGCCTTCGCGGTTAGAATCTCCCTATCGGATAAGCAAAGGCACGAGGAGGGAACGACCGTGGCACGACTGAAGATTGGCATTATCGGGTGTGGGGCGATCGCGCAGATTCAACACCTGCCACATCTGCGTGAGATGGACGACCAGTTCGCGATCGGTGGCCTCGCGGACCTGTCGCCGCAGTTGCTGGCGGTCGTCGGCGCGGAGTACGGCGTGCCGACGGAGCAGCAGTTCATCGACTACCACGACATGGTCCAGAGCGACATCGACGCTGTGATCGTCTGCCCGTCCAGTTCGCACGCCGCGCCGACCATCGCCGCCGCCAACGCGGGCAAGCACGTCCTCGTCGAGAAGCCGATGTGCACGAATGTCGCGGAGGCGGAGGCGATGGTCGCGGCGGCGGACAAGGCGGGCGTCATCCTGATGGTGGCGTACATGAAGCGGCACGAACCCGCCTACCAGTTCGCGCAGGCGCGCGTGCGCGCGATGGCGGATATCCGCTTCATCCAGGTGAATCACCTCCACCCGGACAACGGCCTCCACACAGCAGAATTCAAAGTCCACCGCTTCAACGACATCCCGCCGAGCATCCGCGAGGCCTCCACCGCCAAGCACGACGCCCTCGTTGCCGAAGCGCTCGGCTACCCGAACGTCGCGAGCCTCCCGCCCGACATCAACAACGCATACAGCATCATCCTCGGCAGCATGATCCACGACATCGGCAACCTGCACGGCATGTTCGGGCCACCCGCCCGCGTGCTGAGTGCGGAAATCTGGGCGGACGGACGCGCAATCAGCACCGTACTCGAATACGACGATGGCAAGCGCGCCGTCTGCTCGTGGGTCGATCTGCCGGAACTCTGGGAGTTCAAGGAGACGCTGGAAGTCTACGGCTCCCGCGAGCGCGTCCTCGCCTCATTCCCGACCGGCTTCGCGCGCGGCCTGCCCTCCTACGTCACGCTGCACGGTATGGAAGCGGATCGCACCCCATGGCGCAAGGAATTCTCCTGGCACGACAACCCATTCAAGCTCGAACTGCAACACTTCGGCGAGTGCATCCGCACCGGCGCGCAGCCGATCACGCCGGGCCGGGATGCCGTCGCGGACGTGCAACTCGTCGGTGATATTGTGCGGACGTATCTGGGGAAGTAGCCAGTAGCCGGAAGCCAGTAAGGACACCGAGTTCCGCATCACTGGCTGCTGGCTACCGGCTACCGGCTACTGACGACCAAAGGGAGTTCCCATGCCATTCGATGTCTACGATTACCGCACCGATGTCAGAAATCTCTTCATCACGCCGGAGATGCGCTCCCGTATCATGCGGATGGAGCCGGGCGCCGTCAGCCCCGGCCACACGCACGATCTCGGTCACGAGGTCTTCCTGATCCTGGAGGGGTACGCCGAGTTCACGATGAACGGCGAATCGAAGATTCTCGGCCCCGGCCAGCTCTGCTTCGCACGCGCCGATGAGTGGCACGAGGTTCGCTGCATCGGGGACAAACCGATGACGATGTACCTCTCCGTCACACCGCACCTGGAGCCGACGCACACGCAGTGGGATCATGAAGGCGGCCACAAACTGCCATTCCGCTATGGTGCATCCACACGGGCCGAACGTCTCGCTCGTCCCGAGCCGCCTGATGCGCCGGAAACGCTCCTCTCCCGCCACCTCGCCGCCTCGCACGCCCTCGCGGACGCCGCAACGGCAAACGCCAGCGCGCAGGAGGCCGCCGCGACCGACCTCCGCGCCGCGCTCGACGTAGGCGACAAAGCCGCCGCGAAGGCCGCCATCGACGCGATGTGGGCCGCGATCTACACGACCTACAAGCAGTTGCAAGCGATGGAATTGGCCTGGAACGAACTCTCCCCAACCGTCGCGGGGGAGTAATCGCTAGGGTATACATCATTCATCAGGGCGGCCCACGAACCACCCTCCCCGTCTGCCTACCCGATCCGCCGACTCAATCGGGGGTCGAGGAAGTCACGCAGGGTGTCGCCGAGCAGGTTGGCGGCGAGGACCGTGAGCGCAATCGCCGTGCCGGGGAAGATGACGAGCCACCACGGTGGCTTGAACGACTGCGCCAACACGCCGCCGAGCATGTTTCCGAGGCTCGCTGTCGGGGGCAGCACGCCGACGCCGAGAAACGAGAGCGACGCCTCCGCGAAAATTGCCGCGCCGAGGTTCAAGGTCGCGATCACGAGCATCGGCGCGATGCACTGCGGCGCGACCTGCCGCAGCATGATGCGCAGCGGCGACGCCCCGACACACTTCGCTGCCTCGACGAAGGCCGTCTGTTTCGTCGAGAGGACGACAGATCGCGTGATCCGCGTGGCGAGCGGGATCTGCGTCACGCCGATCGCAACGATCACCGTACCGAGACCGGGGCCGAGGCTGACGGAGAGCAGCAACGCGAGGATCAGCGTCGGGAACGAGGTCAGCACCTCGATCAGCCGCTGACTGAGGATGTCATACTTCCCGCCGATGTAGCCGCTCGTCACGCCCCAGAGGGTCCCGATCGTCGCACCAACCGCAACGGACGCGATACTGACCATGAGACTGACCCGCAGCGCGTAGAGAATGCGACTGAGCACATCCCGTCCGAGGTTGTCCGTGCCGAGCAGATGGTGTGCCGAGGGCGGCTGCCGCGTCGCGGCGTAGTCTGCCCGGAGCGGGTTGTACGGCGCGATCTGCCGGGCAAAGATCGCCGTGAGCACGAGCAGCACGAGGAAGACCGCCGCCGCGAGGCCGAGCGGCGATGTCCGCATGAACCGCCGGAGCGCGCCGAGGAAGGCACGCCCCGCGCTCGGCCGCACGATCATGACACGTTTACTCGTTGTGGAGACCGAGCCTACCTGGGCCATCGGGAAACCGCCCTCCCCCATCTCAGTCCTCAGTCCTCAGCCCTTCGCTATTCATACCTGATGCGTGGATCGATCCAGCCGTAGCTGAGGTCCACGCATCAGGTTGATGAGCGTGAAAATCACGGCGTAGAGCAGGACGAGATTTTGAATGACCATCCAGTCACGTTTGTTCAGCGCCTGCACGAGCAGGTTGCCGAGGCCAGGGACGCCGAACGCCGTTTCCGTCGCCACCGCGCCGCCAAGCAAGGCGCCCATCGCCGCACCGGAGGTCGTGATAACCGGGAGGAGGGCGTTGCGAAAGACATGGCGGGCAATGACCATCGTCTCTCCCACGCCCTTCGCCCGCGCCGTGCGGACATAATCCTCGCCGAGCGATTCGAGCACGGACGAGCGGGTCATGCGGGCGAGCGTTGCCGCAAGCCCGACACCGAGCGCGATCGCGGGGCCGATCACCATTTCGAGGTTCTTCACCGGGTCCTGCCAGAGCTGCACGATGGTCAGTGGCGGTCGCCATGTGAAGACGAGGACGAGGAAAAGCACAAATGAGAGACCAATCCAGAAGCTCGGGATAGCGAGGAACATCGTCATAAAGAGCCGCACGACGTTGTCGAGCCACGAGTTCCGGCGCGTCGCGCTCAGGATGCCGAGCGGCACGCCGATCAGCCAGGAAAAGATGACCGCGAGGAGTGCGATCTCCATGGTGATCGTGCCGCGCCGAATGATTGTGTCGCGGATAGGTTCCTTGTTCCAGAAGGAATGACCGAGGTCACCACGGAAGACATCGGCCATCCAACTGACGTACTGCTGTGGCAGGGGCTTGTCGAGACCGAGGCTGGCGCGGGCAGAATCCAGATCCTCTTTGCTCAGGACATACTGCCCACCCCCGCCTTCGTTGGCGATGGACGCGATCGGATCGCCCGGCAGGATGCGCATCGCGACGAAAATCAAGATCGTAATGCCAAGCACCGTGGGGATCGTTGTCAACAGACGACGCAGTAGATAGCGTTGCACAGTCCCGTGTACCCCTTTCAACGGGAAACGTCGTTACCGTTGCCCGTCGGAGCGCCCACCCTGGTCGCCCGGTTTCCTTCCGTCGGCGCCAACCGTGAACATGATGCCGTGCCGATTCCCCGCTCTCTGCTTACTTATCCAGCCACCCCGTATCGACCCGCCCCCATTCGAGCTGGACGCGCTTGTCGAGCGCAAGCCCCTTGACATTGGCCCGCCACATAATGAGATGGTCCGTGTAACCGATGAAGAGCCACGGCGGGTCCTGGTCGAGCATGTCCTGGATTTGGTTAAGCAAATCGGCCCGCTTTGTCCGGTCGATCTCGCCGTCCGCTTTCTGCAGGAGATCGTCGAACTTCGGGGGTCAAGTCCCTGAAGTTCTGTACTTTCCTCCACGCACCTTCATTAGCCGACGAGAGCCATCAGCGCCTCCTGACGGAAGACCGGCGGCGACTCGGTCATGTCGAGATACTGCCATCCGCTCTCCCATTCCTCACTCTGC
>JBBSII010000436.1:0-4524 GCA_038232175.1 Thermomicrobiales bacterium | reverse complement strand
TGTGGGCGCTCGCGGACAACCCCGCCCGCCGGTTCTACGAGGCGCTCGGCGGGCAACGAGTGCGCGCGCGGGAGACGGCGATGGACGGCGGGACAATCCGCGAGGTTGCCTATGGGTGGCCGGACATCCGCCTGCTCATCGGCGCCGGGCAAACGGCGGCACCTTGGGGGCATCGGGAAAGCCATCGGCAATGACAATTGCGAGACGACAAAGGGTTTTGTCCCACCGCTCACCGCTCCGTGTTGCGCTCGAACCAGTCCCGCAACCGCTCGATGGCGATCTGGCCACAGCGGAGGAACATGCCGTTCGTGTCCCCCGCGATGTGCGGCGTGATGAAGGCGTTCGGCAGCGTGCGGAGCGGGTCGTCCAGCGGCAGCGGCTCGGTGTCGTAGACATCGATGAAGGCGGCGAAGCGACCTCGCCGCAGTTCCGCGACGAGCGCTTCGGTGTCGTACAGCGCGGAGCGCGCCGAGTTGACGAAGACCGCGCCATCCTTGATCCGCGCGAACTCCCGCGCGCCGAGCATCCGTGTCGTCGCGTCCGTCACCGCCATGTGGAGCGAGATGACATCGGCGGTAGCGAGCAGTTCATCGAGCGCGACGCGCCGGATGCCGTATGCCGCCGCATCCTCCGCCGAGAGGAACGGGTCATACGCGATCAGCGTCGCGCCGAAGTGGCGGAACTGCCGCGCCGCCGCCCGCCCGACCCGGCCCGCGCCGATCAGCCCGACGACGCTCTGCCCGAGCAGCCCCGCATTTCGTCGCCCCGGCTCCGCCCAGGGACTGCCGGACTTCAGCGCGCGGTCTTAGTGCACGAGCCGCCGCACGCCCATGATCGCCGCGCCGATCACCCATTCCACGACCGCCTCGGTCGTCGCGTCGGAGGCGTCGATCACCTCCACGCCCGCCGCGCGCCACATCGCGCTCGCGGGGACATGCCCGCCGTGCCACCAGTGGGAGACCGCCGCCACCTTCACCGTGCCGACGGCATTCAGCACATCCGTCGTGATCTCGGTCGCGCCGATGCCGTTGAGCGAGAGGATGCCATCGACGCCCGCGAGTTCGTGCGTCAGTTCGGCGGGCGTGTACGGCTCCGCGCGCTCGCCGCCCGTGGTCACGGTGGCGAACGCCCGCAGCCGCGCCTCGTTCGCGGCGTCCATGTAGAGCGTGTACCACTCGGCAGCCCGGTGGATGTAGATGTGCGGTGTGCGCATGGTCATGGTGTTCCCTCCGCGTGACGGCGAAAAGCGGGTATGATGCATTGTGACACGGCGGATCGACCGAACGCCACAGCGAGCGAAGAGCGAAGAACGAAGAAGGAGCAATCAGCATGGGCGACCCCATCACCCTGAACGGCGCGCGCATCCTCGTCACCGGTGCGTCCACCGGCGTCGGGCAGGCGACGGCCGAGCGGCTTGTGCGCGAGGGCGCGTCGGTCGTCGCGACGGTGCGGCAGGAGGCGGACGCGCCGCCGCTGCGCGCGATGGGCTGCGAAGTCGCGCTGCTGGACGTGACCGATCATGCGGCGGGCGCGGCGCTGATCGAGCGGGTCGGGCCGCTCGACGCGCTCATCAACAACGCGGCGTACTCGTACCGCAGTGCGTTCGAGCACGGCGACGACGCCGAAATCCGCACGATGTTCGATGTCAACTTCTTTGGGCCGTGCGCGCTGGCCCGCGCCGCGCTCCCCGGTATGCGGGAGCGGCGGAAGGGTGCGATCGTCAACGTCTCCTCCGTCTCCGGGCGGGTCGCTGTCGCGCTCAACGGCTACTACCCGGCGACGAAGTTCGCGCTGGAGGCGGTCTCGGAATCGCTGGCATACGAGGTGCACCCGTTCAACATTCGCGTCGTTGTGATCGAGCCGGGCGGCATCAAGACCGCGTTCATTCCCAATATGCGGAAAGACGCGCGCACGTACGATGACCCGAACAACCCGTACGCCGATCTTGCCGATCGTCTGCGCCCCACCGCGCCCGGCGGGTCGGAACCCTCCGTCGTCGCGGATGCGATCATCCGCGCGCTCACCGCGCCCGCGCCCGGCAAATTCCGCTGGCCCGCCACTCCGGACGCGGAGAAAATGCTCTACCAGCGCGACACGATGGACGACGACGCCTTCATGGCGATGCAGGCGGAGCGCGCGGGAATCCCTTGGTAGGACTGAGGACTGAGGACTGAGAGCCTGTGTGTGCAATGGCTATCCTTGAACATGCGTTGGCATCGGACGTGCGACCCTCTTGCATGTGACGTTGTCTCGATCACATGGAGGAGTACATGTCTCAAGAAAGCAACATTGCCGCTCAGGAGCGCTTCGGTGCCGCCGTGAACAACGGCGACTTTCGCGCCTTCGACGAAGTCGTCGCCCCGAATGCGGTTGACCACGATCCCGCCCCCGGTCAGGCCCCCGGCCCGGAGGGCTACCGGCAGTTCTTCACCGAGTTGCGCACCGCGTTTCCCGATTTGAAAATCAGCGTCGAGCACATGGTCGCCGATGCGGACAACGTCGCCTTTGCCTACACGGTGAGCGGCACGAATCAGGGCGCGTTCATGGGATTCGCGCCGACCGGTAAGCGGATGCAGGTTCGTGGCATGCAAATCAGCAAGTTTGCCGACGGCAAGATGATCGAGCGATGGGGCAGTTCTGATCAGATGGGAATGCTCCAGCAACTCGGGCTTCTTCCCTCAGCATAACGCGGGAGCCGTTTTTCATCGTGCGTGGACCATCGCAGGCTTGGGAAAGTAGCGCACTGCAATTGCAGGCGCTACTTTTGTTTGCGCAGTCGATACTCTGATCTATCCTTCAACCTTTCCCCGTTCTTGTGCGTCCTGAGCCACCCTGCGCGGAGCGTATTTTGCTACGGTGGTATCAATTCAGCACTCGGCACTGCATCGTGAAACGCGGTACAATACGGTAGACAAACGATTGCGCCGGGCGGACGATCCGGCACGCCGATTCCACCCAGGGAAGGAACGCAACCGATGGCGACGCTCGCCCCTGTTGAGCAGACACATCAACCTCTCGAACATCTCCTGCGCGGCTTCACGGACCACGACGCGCCGGAACCCTCGATCATCAATGCCTGCGTCCACTGTGGGCTGTGCCTCTCATCGTGCCCGACCTATGTGGAGACGGGCCACGAGGCATCATCGCCGCGCGGGCGCATCTACCTCATCAAGATGGTGAGCGAGGGCAATCTGGACGTGGAGGACGACGTCTTCACGGGCCAGATGAGCCAGTGCCTCAATTGCCGCGCCTGCGAGGCGGTCTGCCCCTCCGGCGTGCAGTACGGGCGGCTGGTGGAGGCGGCGCGCGACCAGATTCAGCAGGTGGAGGGCGACGAGCAGCCCGCGCCGGTGCGGGTGACACGCGGTGTGGTCTTTGGCCTGCTCTTCCCGCACATGCCGCTGTTCCGCGCCTTCTCGTGGATGCTGCGGCTCTATCAGCGGACCGGTTTGCAGACCCTCGCGCGGCGCAGCGGCATCCTCAAATTGCTGAAACTGGAGGAGCAGGAACTGCTGCTGCCGAAGATGGACGACAAGTTCTTCATCCCGCGCGGCAATGTCCTACCCGCCACGAACGGCGCGGCGGAGCACACCGTCGGTGTCTTCGCGGGGTGCATCCAATCCACCGCGTTCGCGGATGTGACGCGGTCGACGGCGCGCGTGCTTGCGGCGAACGGCAACGATGTCTGCGCCTTCGCCGGGCAGGGGTGCTGCGGCGCGTTGCACGCCCACGCGGGTGATCTCGACGGCGCGCGGGAACTGGCGAAGAAGAATATCGACGCCTTCGAGGCGAGCGGCGCGGAGGCGCTGATCGTCAACGCGGCGGGCTGCGGCGCGCAGTTGAAGGATTACACGCACCTGCTGGATCACGACCCGGAGTACGCGGACCGCGCGGTCGCCTTCGGCGCGAAGGTCAACGACGCGACGGAGTGGCTCGCGAAGCACCCGATCAACACGGCGGACATGGGCGAACTGGATGTGACGGTGACGTACCAGGAGCCGTGCCATCTCTGCCACGCGCAGCGCATCTCCAAGCAGCCGCGCGTGCTGATGAACGCGATCCCCGGCCTCACGCTCGTCGAGATGAACGAATCCAGCCTCTGCTGCGGCTCCGCCGGTATCTACAACATCACGCAGCCGGAGATGGCGTCACGGTTGGGCGAGCGGAAGGTCGCCAACGCGATGGCGACGAACGCGGATGTCGTGATCTCCGCGAACCCGGGCTGCATGATTCAGGTCGGTGGCATCCTGCGGCAGCACGGTAGCGACATGGAAGTCGCGCACATCATGTCGCTCATGGATCGGGCATACCAGGCGGGCAGCGGGCAGCGGGCAGATTAAATTTCGCGTCGATAGCGCAGTGGTCGTTCGTCGGGCTGGCCGACGCGGCGTGCCCGGAGGGCGTCAAGCCAGCCGGGGATTGTCGCGTCCGCGTGGTGATCGATGCGCGGGTAGTACGCCTTGATGTCGAGCACCGGCGTGCCGGGCCATGCGTCCATGCCGGAGACGTGCAGGTTGCGGCCAT
>JBBSII010000435.1:0-4532 GCA_038232175.1 Thermomicrobiales bacterium | reverse complement strand
CGCGTAGACCTCGCCACCGGGGCTGTTGATGTAGACCTTGATTTCGCGGTCCGGGTCTTCGTAATCGAGGAAGAGCATCTGCGCGATGAAGACATTGGCGACCTGTGCGTCAATCGGCGTGCCGACGAAGACGATGCGGTCGCGCAGGAGGCGGGAGTAAATGTCCCAGGAGCGCTCGCCGCGATTCGTGCTCTCGATCACGGCGGGGATGATGTTGTGCTGTTCCAAACCGGATTGCCTCTGCATGTCGTTTCCTTTCGTTAGAACGAACGGGCGCCACCGATGTTACGCGGTGGCCGGCGTGTCACCGGTCTTGGCGGGCGCGTCGGTCGCGGCTGGCGTCTCGTCTCCCGCTATTGTACCAGCATTCTCCGGCTCTGTGGCGTCGGCGGGCGCGGCGGTTCTGTCAGTCTCGTCCGCTTCCGCGCTGGCAACCGGCTCAATTTCGGTCGCGGTGCCGTCAATCACCGTCGCGTCGTCCGTCGGCGTCTCGTTTTCCGTCTCTGGCAGGATGTACGCACTCTCCGGCGAGTCGTCGATGATTCCCCGGCCCTCGGTGGCGAGGGCGATCACGCGGTCGAGTAGCCTGCGCTCGCTGAGATCAGCCTGGATCAGTTCCAGCGTGCGCTCGTCCTCAAGGACACTCTCGGACATTCCGAGCCGCTGCACCTCCGCGAGCACTTCGTCCATCCCGACATCGATGTTCTCGGCCTTGGCGATTTCGCGCAGGATGAGCGTATTCCGCAGCCGCCGCTCCGACTCCGGGCGGATGCGCTCCATGAAGTTCTCCAGCGCGGCGGAGTTCTTGCCGAAGATCTGGTTCAGGTCCAGCCCCATGCCACCGATCTGCTGCAACTGCTGGGAGGCGTCCTCCTGCGTCTGCTGGCTGATGAGCGCGGGGCCAACCTCGATCTTCGCTACATCGTCGCGCATCTTCTCCATGATGTTGTTGATGAGGTCGACGCGCGCCTGCATCTCCTTCTGCCGCAGCAGGCTGGAGCGCACCTCGGCACGCAACTCCGCGAGCGTCTGCTGCCGCCCGCCGAGCGAAGTGGCGAGTTCGTCATCCAGCGGCAGGTTCTCCCGCTCCTTGATGCTCTGCACGGTGATGCGATAGTTGAGCGTCTTGCCGAGCAACGTCTCCGGGATCGGTCGTTCCTCGTCCTCCGCGTTGGCGTCCGGGAATGTCACCGTCCGCTCGACCGGCTCCCCGACCGTCGCGCCGAGGAGAAGGTCGCGAATCTGCGGCAGGAGGTTGTCCCGACCGAGCACGAACGTCGCGCCCATCGTCGGCTCGTCGAACGGCTCGTCGCCCTCGAAGGCGGCGATGTCCACGACGACCTGATCGCCCTCCTGCACGGGGCGCGGCGAGGCCGGGTCCACCCACGGGCTGGCGTCCTCGCGCAGCCGGTCAATGTATTCATCCACGTCCGCATCCGTCACGGAGATGTGCTCAGGCTCGACGCGTACATCCGCGTAGCCCGTCACCTCCGCCGTGGGCGCGACTTCCACGTCCACGCGGAAGGCAAGCGGCTCGCGCTCGATCACCTCGACGGAGGGCCGCGTGATCGGCGTCAGGTCCTCCTGCTCCAGCGCCTGCCGGTAGAGGTCGTCCATCAGATCGCCGTTCGCCTCGTCCACGATGATCGCGCGCCCGACGTGCCGCTCCACCAATGGGCGCGGCGCCTTCCCCCGGCGGAAACCGGGCACGGTCACGCGCTGCGCGACGCGCCGGGTCGCGCGGTCAAACGCCTTCGTGAACTCGGACTCGTCGGAGACGATCTCCAGCCGGATCTGGCTTTCCGGGAGCCGCTCGGCAGTAACTTTCACAGTGTAACCCGTTCCCTTCTCTCGCTTGCTCTCGCGTACAGTGGCGCGCCGAAGATGGTGGTAGACAAATGCCACCGCGCCGACGATGATAGCGCGGCGGCGCACCCCGCCGCAAGTGTGTTACGAACACACGGGCACCCGGCGAGCGCGCTCGCGCCCCACCGGGTGCCAATAATGCGTCTCTGTATGCGGCTACTTCTCGATCGGCGTCCGCACCGCGTTGCCCCATTCCGTCCAGGAACCGTCGTAGTTGCGCACGCTCGGGTAGCCGAGCAATTCGTGCAGCACGAACCAGGTATGGCTCGATCGCTCGCCGATGCGGCAGTACGCGATCACGTCCTTGTCCGGCGTGACACCCTCGCCCTCGTACAGCGCGCGCAGTTCGGTGATCGGCTTGAATGTGCCGTCCTCCGCAACCGCCTTCGCCCACGGGACGCTCCGCGCGCCGGGGATATGGCCGCCGCGCAATGCCCCCTCCTGCGGGTACGCTGGCATGTGCGTCAACTCGCCCGAGAACTCCTGCGGCGAGCGGACATCGACGAGTGGCCCCTGCCGCTGCTCGCCGTGGCCACCATTCGCGTAGCCAATAAATGCGAGCACCTCATCCTTGAGCGCGCGCAACTCGGGGTGGTACGTGCCGGGGGTGTACGCGGTCGCAGGGTACTGCGGCGTGTCGCGAGTGTATGCGCGGCCCTCGGCTTCCCACTTCGCGCGCCCACCATCCATGATCCGCAGGCGCTCGTGCCCGTTGAGCTTGAAGAACCAGTAGGCATACGCCGCCCACCAGTTGTTCTTATCGCCATAGAAGACGACCATCGTGTCATTCGCGATCCCATTGCGGCTCAGCAGCGCCGCGAACTGCTCCGCGTTGATGAAGTCGCGGACGACCGGGTCCTGCAGGTCAGCGGTCCAGTCAATCTCGACCGCGCCGGGGATATGCCCGATCTCGTAGAGCAGAATGTCTTCGTCGCTCTCGACAAGCCGGATCGTCGCGTCGTTCAGATGATCGGTCACCCACTGCGTGGAAACCAATGCATCCGTCGCCGGGGTTGTTGCGGTCGCTGTCGCGCTCATACACATCTCCTCACGTCACTGCGTCATAGTTGACGATCTTACGCGAAATAGTCAACAAAATAAGCATATCTACGATCCTCGCCGCCGTCAACCCGCACGAGGATTTGTCAACCAAATTGGAGCATAACTCGGTGATGGATCATCGTCAAGGTATGGATGAAACGGATGATACGGACGATGTAGTCGTGAGTGCTTCTTTCCGCGTCTTATCACGGTATTTCTTCACTGCGGTTTTCGTTGTGCCGAGCGCGAGGGTTGCGCAGCGGGGCCGGGTCGCCATCACGTCGCGCCCGAAGGTGTCAACGACGACATCGAAGTCCATGCTCTCTACCTCGGCGAGCGTCTTGCCCTTCAATTGACCACTGAGGATCGACGCCCCCGCCTGACTGATCGTGCACCCCTCGCCCGTGAACGAAATGTCCTCGATCCGCTCATCATCGCCAACCTTGAGGTAGATCGTGAGGATATCGCCGCAGCCCGGATTGCCGCCGGTGTGCGCGACCGATGCGTCGTCCATCAGGTGGTTGTTGCGTGGCTTCTCGCGGTGATCGAGGATGAACGCCATCCGCTCCTCGCGGCTCATTTCGGGTTTCGCTGACATACGCGGCACCTCCATCGGAAACCGCGCGGCCAACGGCGCGGCGGGCATACACTCTCCATTGAGTATAACCCCCACGGGCACGCGGCATTCCGCGCCAGCACGCACGCTGTCGTACTCTCCGGGGTTTCGCGAGCAGAAAAGCGGATTGGTCGAGACACCGACGTAGAGCAAGCGTCCCTCGTCATCATAGAAGCGATAGTGTGTAGACTTTGCGCCCAATACCCTCGATAAGTCTACGCAATATCGTGTGTACTAATCACAGAAAGAGGGCTTGTCAAACGGTGGTACACTTGGGGAGCGGGCGATGCTGTACAGGATTGATGCACATACCCGCGACCGGATGAATGCGCGCAAGATCTCCGACGCGGAGATTGACGCGACGATTCGCAAGCCGCATGGCCGGTATCGCGACCCCAAAGGACAAGTCGTCTTTTATCGTTTGATTGATGGTCGCTTGATTCAGATCTGCATCTGGAAGGGCACCGCGAATCCGATGGTCACACGGACGACATGGTACAAGTAGAAAGGTGATGCATATGCCGCGAATGGACTACGACCGCGACGCTGATGCCGCCTACATCTCTCTGCGAGACGGGGCGACCATCGCCTATACGGAGAACCTCGATGGCACTCGGCTCATTGACTACGCTGACGACGGCGAGGCGGTCGGCGTGGAACTGCTCGACGTGAGCGAAGGTGTCAACCTTGATGACCTGCCCGTGCCCGACGTGATCGCTTCGCTGCTGGAACGAGAACACATCCCAATCTTCGCCTAATCTCCTCTCGTTTCTTCGCCCCTTGCTTCTCTATCGAGGGGCTTTTTCGTGCCCGGAAACACTTGAAAATAGACGTGTTATCGTGTGTGATTCTTGCATGGACGGGAAACAGCCCCGGACACAGAAACGCCCCACCAATGTCCAACCATCGACGAGGCGGCACCAAAGGCTCCTGGGTTTTCCCAGGAATCGCGGGCAGAAAAATGGAGCGGAAGACGAGATTCGAACTCGCGACCTTCTCCTTGGCAAGG
>JBBSII010000434.1:0-4539 GCA_038232175.1 Thermomicrobiales bacterium | reverse complement strand
TCCGCCAACTGGAACACCGTCACGGACGAGGCGGTCGGCAACGTTTTCGTTGACTGGGGCAAGCAGAACAACATCAAGGTCGAGTGGCAGTCCATCCCCGGCTCGCCGATCATCCTCCAGAAGGAGTCGGCGGCGGTCGCGGCGGGGCAGCCGCCCGAGATCGACAGTAATAACGGTGTCTACTGGTATACTCAGGGGGAGAGAGGTGATCTGACGGCGACCGTCAACAAATTCAAGGGCATGGCTGGCGGCATGTTCCCGATTGGCATCAGTTCTCTGACCGCGCCGGATGGCGGAATCTACGCGACGCCTTACGCCATCGATGTCTGGCCGGCTCACTGGCGGACGGACCTCATCGGCCCGAAGACGGGCGGCAAGTTCTTCGAGAGTTACGACCAGTTGATCGAACTCGGCCCGTCGATCCAGCAGCCACCGAAGACGTATACCTACGCGATGGCGCTCGGCCACGAGGGCGACCACGTCAACAACTTCGTCACGGCGCTCTGGGCCTATGGTGGCCGCCTCAATGACGAGAAGGGCGTGCCGGACATCACGAACCCCGCCAATAAGGCGGCCATCGAAACCATCGTCAAGATGTGGAAGGCGAAGCTGATCCCGCCGGACACATTCGCCCAGACGGTGACCTCATGGAACAACGAAACCTATCAGAAGAGCCGCGGGCTGATGGCCGTTAACCCGGCGACGATCATGGGCTGGCTCCTCGTCAATGACAAGGATTTGGGCAATAACACCGGCCTCGCGACGCCCCCGAAGGGGCCGACGGGTGGCTTCGCCGAGGGCGGGGCCATCGGCTTCGGCTACTTCAAGAAGGCGAAACTGGCCGACCAATCGCTGAAAGCGCTCGACTTCTTCATGGCGCCGGAGAACCTGCTCAAGATTTCCAAGTCGGTCGAGGGCCGCTTCGTGCCGGTCTATCAGGACCATGCCAAGGGCGACTTCTGGGAGAAGAGCAAGTTCGCCGAGCTGAAGAACATCGCCACCGTCGGTCGTGTCCGCAACTGGCCCGCGCCGCCGCAGCCGTGGCTCGCGGATGTCACCGACGCCAAGTACACCCTCTCGGACATGATGAACAAGGTCATCAACCAGAACATGTCCATCGAGGACGCGCAGGCGGCGGCGCAGAAGGACATGATGGACTCGTACAACAAGTTTGTGAAGAAGTAGCCGGTAGTGGGCAGTGGATAGTGGGCGGTGGGCAGCGATCAGAGAGGGTATGCTCTATTCCTGCCCACTGCTCACTATCCACTGCCCATTGTCCGCTGTCGGAGGTTCCCGTGGCAAGGGTCGAAGCGACGTACACGCCGAAGGTGGCCAAGGGTATCCAGACTGGCCCAAGCCAGGCCAGGATGGTCCGGCGACTGCTCGGGACGGACTGGCGGCTGGGCTGGCTGCTGGTTGGCCCGGTCTTCCTGATCCTGATGGCGCTCCTGATCTATCCGTTCTTCGATGCGATCGCGCTCAGCTTCCAGGAGCGATTCATCGGCAAGACCGGCCATTGGATCGGCATCAGGAACTACCGCGACCTGATTCAGGACCCGAACTTACACTTTTGGAAAGCGGCCGGGAATACTGTGATCATCACCGGTGGGGCGATTATCAGCAAGTTCTTTATCGGCACAGCGATGGCCTGCGTGCTCAATCAACACATCCGCCTCAAGAACCTCTGGCGTGGCCTGATGTTCCTCCCCTGGGCCGTACCGGCCGTCGTCACCGCCTATGCCTGGCGCTTTATGTTCGATACCTCCGGCCCGATCAATGGTGCGATCGCCCAGTTCCATCTACGCGACGACTATCTCTACTTCTTCAATGATGCGAAAATCGCTGTGCCCGCGCTGATTGCGGTCATTGTCTGGTCGGGCACGCCGTTCTGGACAATGAATATCCTCGCCGGCATGCAGGCGATCCCCGCCGAGTTGTACGAGGCGGCAGAACTCGATGGCGCGGGCACCTTCCAGCGATTTCTCTACATCACCATACCCAGCCTGAAGCACGTCTTCCTCGTGACGGCGCTGCTCTCGACGATCTGGACCTCCGCCAACCTCGTCCAGATCTTTGTACTGACTGGTGGCGGCCCGAACTACAGCACGATCACGCTGCCGCTGCTCGCCTATCAGCGCGCCATACCCAGCGGGACGCTCGGCAGCGGCGCGGCAATCGCGATGACGATGGTGCCGGCCTATCTCGTTCTCGTCTATTTCCTCACCCGTCAGATGCTGAAGCAGGAGCACTAAGAGATGGCGACCGTCAGCGCAACACGAACCTCAGCGCGCAAAGCGGCGCGTGCATCGGAGAAGGCGGGGCGCCGCTCGATGAGCCGTGGGTGGATGATCGCGACCTATATTGGGCTGATCTTCTTCCTGCTCTGGACGCTGGTCCCCTTCTTGTGGATGCTCCTCGCCTCGCTCAAGACGAATAAGGAGATCTACAACGACTTCACGCTGGTGCCGAAGCATCTCTACTTCGGCCACTATTCCGCCCTGCTCAAAGGCGGCGGCGGCAGCAAGGCGTCCAGCAGTTTCCGGCAATGGCTCCTTAACAGCTCGATCATCGCGGTGAGCGTGACCGCGCTGTCGGTCATTCTCGGCGCGCTCGCCGCCTACTCGATCACGCGACTGCACTTCACTGGCCGCGCCATCCTGGCACGTGGGCTGATCTTCACCTATCTCATCCCGAATGCGCTGCTCTTCATCCCGCTCTTCACAATTGTCGCGCGGCTCCATCTCGTTGATTCGCTGCAAGCGATGATCCTCGTCTACCCGACGTTCACGCTGCCCTTCTGCACCTGGATGATGGCCAGCTACTTCCGCAGTATCCCGATCGAACTGGAGGAGGCCGCGCGCGTTGATGGCGCATCCCGGCTCGGCGCGCTCTTCAAGGTCGTCATGCCAATCGCGGCCCCGGCGGTGGCAGTCGTGGCGATCTTTGCCTTCACCCAATCGTGGAACGAGTTCCTCTACGCGCTCGTCTTCACCAACTCGCTCTCATCGCGCACCGTCACCGTCGGCCTGACGCAGATGCTCGGCGAGGACGTCTTCTTCTGGGGCCAGATGATGGCCGGTGCGCTGATCACCGCCGTGCCGCCCGTCGTTCTCTACATGGTCGCTCAGCGCTTCGTCATTCGCGGCCTCGCCGCCGGTGGTGTCAAACTCTGAGCGTGGATTGTTCCGCCCGGAATATGCCCACCCCCTTGCCCCCTCCCGTTTCGGGAGGGGTTCTAAGGCGCGGCGCGGCGTCTCGTCCCCGTTCTCTCCGAGGGAAGGCGGGTGTGGGCGCCCTCTGGACAGCATGGGCAGTGGGGGGCTAAGAAGGTCCGTTGTCAATCCCGCCGTCGATCATGGATGGAGGAAATGCTCCGTGATGTACGAACCGCCGAGCACGATCACGAACCCGCCCCGGCAATGGGGGCCGGATGCCCCGCCAAGTATCTACCCGGACCCGGACATCGTCGTCGTCGAGCCGGAATTTAGGACGTTTCTCATCGGAAACACCCCGCTCCAGCGGCTCTGGACCGGGGCGCTCTGGGCGGAGGGACCGGCGTGGAGCGGACAGGGCCGCTATCTCGTCTGGAGCGATGTTGGCGGCAACGCGCAGTACCGCTGGCTCCAGGACGATGGCCGTGTGACGACCTTCCGCGCCCCCTCGAGCCACAGCAACGGCAACACATTCGATTTTCAGGGTCGCCAGCTCTCCTGCGAGCACTACGCCCGCCGTGTCGTCCGGTGGGAGCACGACGGCTCAATGACCGTCATCGCGGACTCCTACGACGGCAAGCGATTCAACTCGCCCAACGACCTCGCCCCGCACCCTGACGGGAGCATCTGGTTCACCGACCCCTCCTATGGCGACTCGTTGTACGAGGGCCAACCGAACGAGGGTGGGCCGCTCAACCCCCGCATCGGCACGGCGGACGGGGGCGAGCAGACGCGACAATTGCCGAACGCGGTCTACCGCGTCGATCCGGGTGGCACGGTCGCGCGCGTCACCGACGAACTCGCGCACCCCAACGGCATCTGCTTCTCGCCCGACTACACGCGGTTGTATCTCTGCGACACAGGGCCGGGGCCGCGCGACATCAAGGTCTTCGATGTCACAGACGCGAACATGGTCGCGAACGGGCGGGTCTTCACCGACATGATGGTCGATGGCGTGAAGTGCGGGCCGGACGGGATGCGCGCCGACGTGCACGGCAACCTCTGGTGCGCGAGCAATGCGGGCAGCAGCGGCGTCGGCTACAACGGCGTGCTCGTCTTCACGCCGGAGGGGCGGTTGATCGGGCGCGTCCGTTTGCCGGAGGCGTGCGCCAACGTCTGCTTCGGCGGCCCCCGGCGTAACCGCCTCTTCATGGCCGCCAGCCAGTCCGTCTACGCGCTCTACGTCAACACGCAGGGGGCGACGCCCGGAGAGCGGAACTCGGCGTCACTCCCCGCGCCCCGCCGGGGTGAGGCTGCTCCAGTGGATCGCGGCGGCCTGGCCGATATCCGGCGCGGTCCGGACCTCCACCGCGACAACCCATTTCAC
>JBBSII010000433.1:0-4555 GCA_038232175.1 Thermomicrobiales bacterium | reverse complement strand
GAACTGCCCGTGTACGAGGGGACCGTGACGCTGACGACCGCGCTCACCTTCACTGAGCAGCGCGAGGATGTGACGATCACGGCGACGCTGCACTTCCAGGCCTGCACGACGGAGGAATGTTTCCTGCCGCAGCGGCTCACCTTCGCGCTGCCGATGACCTTCCAGCCGTTCACCTGATTCGGCGCGGCGAATCGGGTGATCCCTCCGGTATACTGGCGCCCGTGCGGCACGCTGGCGTCGCACGGGGTGGTACAAGGAGGAGAATCAGATGGGAATGCGACAACGGCGTCAGCTGCTCATCGTACTGTGCATCATTGTCGCGCTGATGCTCGTCGGTGCGAGCACGGTCTCCGCGCACGCGCGGCTGAAGACCTCCGACCCGGCGGATCGGGCGACCGTGGCGAAAGTGCCCGCGCAGATCACCCTCACCTTCTCGGAGGAGACGAGCGCGACCAAAAGCGGCGGCTCCGTGACGGACGCGAGCGGCGCGACGGTCTCCACCGGCTTCAAGGTCGATCTCAACGACCGCACAAAGATGACGATTGCCCTCCGACCCGACCTGCCGGGCGGTGCGTACACCGTCAAGTGGAACACGTTCACCGAAGACGACAGCGGCATGGCGGACGGCACATTCACCTTCACCGTGCAGGCCGCAGCGGCGGTGGGCACAACGCCAGCCGGGAGCGTAAGCGCGGCGTCGACCATCATACCCGTGTCGGCGACACGCGCACCAACGGCGTCCGCTGCAGCGTCCGCACCAGTCGTCACGGCGCCCCCAACCTCCGTCGTGACGCCCCGCGCCGCCGGGAGCGCCGTCGCAACGGGCACCGGGGGCGGCGTGGCGACGGCAGCGCCCACCACCCTGCCGAGCACCGGCAAGAGCGACAGCGTCAGCAGCCCGTGGCTTCTCTGGAGCCTCATCGCGGGCGCAATCATCGTCGTTGCCGGGCTGGGGGTGCGGCTCCGCATGGCACGTTCGGGGAAGGAGTAGATTTGGTTCGGTCCTCACCTCAGGCCCCTCTCCATCGCTAAATGGATCGAACGCATACCATAATCTTGCGGCGATGGAGAGGGGAGGGGAAACGCTCACACTCGTACTCAGTACTCAGCACTCAGCACTCAGCACTTCTCTTAGTCCTCAGTCCTCAGTCCTTCCTGACCGGAGGCATCCATGCACGGAGAATACAAAACCCCCGGAGGCAAACTCGTCATCGTCGATTTCGCCGTGCGGGACGGCCGGTTCGTGGAAATGGAAGTGACCGGAGACTTCTTCCTCTACCCGGACGAGGCCTTCGACACGATCGTTCGCACGCTCAACGGCCTTCCCACGAGTCTGCCCGCCGACGAAATCGCCGCGCGCATCCAACACGCTGTCGGCACCGACGTGACGTTCCTCGGCTTCTCCCCCGAAGCCATCGGCATCGCTATCCAGCGAGCGATGAGTGAGTCCAGTAATGAGTAACGAGTAGTGAGTAGCAAGTGAGCAGATAATGAGCAGCGAATCATCTTTAGCCCTCGACGCCCGTTGGTGTGCGCTCGACTGGCATCTGATTCCCGCCGTGCCGCGCGACCCGGCGATGAACATGGCGCTGGACGCCGTGCTGACCGAGCGTGTCGGCGCGGGGAAGCGGCCCGCGACGCTCTGGATCTGGGGCTGGAACGCCCCGTGTGTCGTGCTTGGGCGGTTCCAGTCCGTGCGCAATGAGATCGATGAGGCCGGGGCGGCGGCGCTCGGCATGGGCTTCGTGCGGCGCATCACTGGCGGCGGGGCGATGTTCATCGAGCCGCAGGGCGCGATCACCTACTCGCTGTGCGCGCCGGAATCGCTCGTCGCGGGGTTGAGTTTCGCGGAGTCGTACGCCTTCATGGATGCCTGGGTAATCGACGCGCTCCAGGGCATAGGCGTCGATGCCTTCTATGCCCCCCTCAACGACATCACCTCCTCGACCGGCAAGATCGGCGGCGCGGCGCAGGCACGGCGCGGCGGTGCGGTGCTCCACCACGCGACGATCGCGTGCGAACTCGACACCGACAAGATGACGCGCGTGCTGCGGATCGGGCGCGAGAAGTTGAGCGACAAGGGGATCGCCAGCGCGGCGAAGCGCGTCTCACCCCTCCGGCAGCAGACGGACTTCCCGCGCGACGCGATCATCGCGCGGCTCGTCGCGGCGTTTGACGCGCGCTACGGCCTGACGCCGGACACCGTCCATCCCGACGAAGAAGCCGAGGCGGTGCGGCGCGTCCGCGAGCAGTTCGGCACGCGGGAGTGGTTGTACCTCCTGCCATGAACACAAAAGTAGCGAGAAACGAGGAACCCGGACCAAACCGCATCGACGCAGAGGACGCAGAGGCGCAGAGGCGCAGAGAAAGAGAAAGAGAAAGTGAATCTCTCTGCGTTCCTCTGTGTCCTCTGCCGGGTGCCCTTTGGGCAGATGCGGTTTTCCCCGGTTTGTCGTCCCTCGTTACTCGCTACTCGTTACTCGCTACTCGCTACTGCTCCAAGTCGGCGATCTGCTCCTCGACCAGGGCGACGAGCGCGCCCATCGTCCCCGCATCGAACGCCAGCGCCGCCCCCGCTGCCCCGAACAACTGTGGCAACGGTGCGGTCGCCCCCAGCGCCAGCGCCCGCCGGTACGCCGCCAGCGCTTCGGCGTGGTCCGTCAGGCTGTTGCGCCAGACCTGCAACGCGCCGAGTTGTGCGATGCCATACTCGATGTAGTAGAAGGGGTAGAGGAAGATGTGCAGCTGCCGGTACCAGCGCGCGACACGTTCCTGCTCCAGCCCTGACCAGTCCACGCCCCGCTCGAAGCGGTCGCGGATGCGGAGCCACGCCGCATCGCGGGCGTCGCGGTCGTGCCCCTTGCCGCTGGTGTAGAGCCAGTGCTGGAAGGCGTCCACCGCAGCGATGTGGGGCAGACCGGCGAGGATGCCCTCGAGGTGCTCGACGCGGGCGCGGCGGGCGTCGGCGTCACTGTAGTAGCCGCCGTCGTCCCGGGCGAGGTAGGGGGCGGTGAGCAGTTCCATCGACATGGACGCCACCTCCGCCATCTCCGACCCCGGAAAACGCTGCCAGTAGAGGGGAATCGCGCCCGCCTCGAAGACGTGGAAGGCGTGCCCCGCCTCATGGAGCAGCGTGTCCACATCCCCCGCGACACCGACCGCGTTCATGAAGATGAACGGGCGACCGCGATGCGCGTAGTCGATGCAGTAACCGCCCGGCGCTTTGCCCTTCCGGCTGTCAAGGTCGAGCAGATGCTCGTCGGTCATCGTCGCGAAGTAGCCGCCGAGCGTCGGGTCGAGCCGCTGGAAGATCGTCTCCGCCTGCCCAGTGAGGGTGCCGACCGCGTCGAACGGCTTGAGCGCGGGGTGGCCCTCGGGATCGACCGCCGTGTCCCACGGGCGCAGCGTGTCGAGGCTCATCTGCGCGCGCCGCCGCTCTAATCGCCGCGCGACAGCCGGCACGACGGCCTCCTCGACGGCGGCGTGGAACCGCTCGCAATCCTCCGGTGTGTAGTCGAAGCGATCCTTCGCGCGGAAGATGTAGTCGCGGTAGTTCGCGAACCCGGCGTTCTTCGCCATCTGCTGCCGCAATTTGTACTGCTCGTCGAAGATCGCCGCCAGCGCGTCGTGCCGGTCGATGTACTGCTGGGCGCCGAGCCGGAACGCGCGCTCGCGCACGGCGCGATCCGGGCTGAGCAGGAAGGGTTGCAGGCGAGGCAGGGGGATTTCCTCGCCCTCCCATTGCACCGTCATCCCGCCGGTGATCTTGTTGTACTGCGTGTTCAGTCTCTCTTCCTCGCCGACGAGGGGCACATTCTCCTCGCGGAAGATGTCGAGCTGGTTGCGAAAACTGCGCAGGAGCGTTTCGAGGCCGTCGCGTTCGTAGCCGAGGTCGAGCAGTCGCTTGGAGAGGCCGACGTGCTGCTCATGCACCTGCGGCTCGATCTCGCTGGAGAAACGAACCTGCGCCGCCTCCTTCGCCTCGCTCGCGGTGTCGGTGGAGTATGCAACGTACGCGACCGCACCCGCCTCCGCCAGCAGTTCCTCCAGCGTCGCCCAATCCTTCAGCCACGCCTCGACATTGCGCGCATCGAGCGGGCGCGCGGCGAGTTCGTTGTAGTAGGGTAGGATGTCGTCCCACGTCGCCTCCGCGAAGGCTTGCGGGGAATCGGGGAGGTGTAAGGTCGCCACAGGTTCACTCCTTTAATTCTGATCCTTGATCTTCGGTCCACGATCCTTAGTCCATGACGCGCGCTCAATTTCCGGTAGGGTAGCACGAATCGAGGGATGATCGCCGCTCCAAGGAAGGGGGCGTATGCGTTCGCTCGGTTCGTGGGGGATACCTCACCCCCTCCCGAAGCGGAAGGGGTCCCCGCGCGGACGCACGCGCCGTGGCGGATAGCGCGACACCGGGCTAGTACTACAGCGACACTTCATCGTTCGTACTGCCTTGACGGTCATGGAATGCAGTCATTCTGCCACGTTCGTACTGGCGAAATCGCACGCAAATCCTGAAGTGTCGCTGTAGTACTAGGGAACGAAACCGAATAAAACG
>JBBSII010000432.1:0-4556 GCA_038232175.1 Thermomicrobiales bacterium | reverse complement strand
TCCCTCCTCGTCGCAGCGCCGCCCGTTTTGGGGCAGGCACGTCGTACCCGCGCGTATCGCGACAGTCAAGGGTAATACACTTCGGACTCAGGGCCTATTAACGTCTCCTCCGCCGGGGAATCCTAACCCCCGTCCCTCCGAGGGAAGGGGACGGGGGTTAGGATTCCCCGGCGGAGGAGACGTTAATAGGCCCTGAGTCCGAAGTGTATTACCCTTGACTGTCGCGATACGCGCGGGTACGACGTGCCTGCCCCAAAACGGGCGGCGCTGCGACGAGGAGGGATGACGATGATGATAGGTGCGGAATCACCACCCCAAGGGCTGGATCGCGACACCCTCATCCGTCCAGTGCGCCGGGCGCTGGCCGCCGAAACGGCCGAGATCGTTGACTGGCGGCACGAGCCGCTCGCCTATACCGTGCGGAATCCGGCCGCCGGTGGGATGTACCGCATCGTGGGGCACGCCCGCGCGCGCGGCGTGGTGCAACCCTGGTCCCTCATCCTCAAGGTCTCGCATTCACCTTCCGGGCGTACCTGGCCGGATGGCAGGGTTGCCCCGGCGGGTTGGGGCACCGACCCCGCCCACAATCAGTACTGGCGACGCGAGGCGCTGGCCTATCAATCGGGCTTGCTCGACGACCTTCCGGGCGAACTGGCCGCGCCGCGCTGTTTCGGCGTGGATGAGCGGGCGGGGGATACCATCTGGCTCTGGCTGGAGGAGGTCCACGAGACCGAGTGGCGGCCGTGGCCGCTGGCACGCTACGGCCTGGCGGCGCGCCACCTGGGCCAGTTCAACGGCGCGTACCTGGCGGGGCGGCCGCTCCCCACGGAACCCTGGCTCAATCGCGGGTTCCTGCGCGCATGGTCGGCGGAGCCTACGCGCGTCACAGTCATCGAGCAAATCGCGCGGGCGGACACCTGGGCGCACCCACTCGTGCGTCGAGCCTTCCCCATCCCCGTGGCCGAGCGGTTGCTCCGCCTGCACGCCGAGCGCGAGGACCTCCTCGCCGCATTGGAGCGGCAACCGCAGACCCTTTGCCACCTCGACGCCTTCTCCGGCAACCTCCTCGCGCGCCAAAGCGCTACGGGCGAGGAGCAGACAGTCGCGCTCGACTGGGCGTTCGTGGGCATTGCTGCCGTGGGCGAAGAGGTCGGTCATCTCGTGGCGTGGAGCCTGATGTTGGGCGAGATCGCCGTGGCCGAGGCGGCACAACTGCGCGCGGTTGTCCTCGCGGGCTATCGGGAGGGGCTGCGCGAGGCGGGTTGGCCAGGCAGTACGGCCGAACTCGCGCGCGCCGTCGAACGGGGGGCATCAGTTGCGGCCGCGCTGCGCTGGGTTCTGAGCGCGGCGAATAGCGCGGTGCGACCAGCTTTTGACGAGCGCGCCCGTGCGGCGCTGGAACAGAACACCGGGCGACCCATCCAGGAGGCAATGGCACAGCGCGCCCGCCTCGTCTATTTCCTGCTCGACTGGGTGGAAGAAACCCGCGCCCTGCCATCGCCGCGCTGACCACGCCCACGCCGAGCGATTGCACAACCGTTCCCCCTCCCTTCCCCTCCCCTCTCCAAACGGGCCTAAAGTGAGCCGTGATCCTGGGGCGATGGCTCCGTACGAGAGGGGCCGGGGGTGAGGAAAAGCACCCGGCACTAAATCCCGACGGCGCACCCATCCGCGCGCGGCTCGCTGCCCGCGACGTAGACGCCGTTCTTGAGGCGACGGATGATCTGCCCCTTGCCGAAACCGCCGCCCGCGTACTGCACCGCGAGCGTGTGACCGCGCGCGGCGAGGCCGCTGAGGACGTGCTGCGGCGCGGACATCTCCACCGAGACCTGCTTGTCCCTGATCCACTGCCAGCGGGGGGCATCGAGGCTCGTCTGCGGGTTCATGCCGTAATCGACCTGGTTGACGACCATCTGCAAATGCCCCTGTGGCTGCATGTACCCGCCCATCACGCCGAACGGCCCGACCGCCTCGCCGCCCCGTGTGAGGAACGAGGGGATGATCGTGTGGTACGGTCGCTTGCCGGGCGCGACGACATTGAGGTGGTTCGGGTCCAGCCGGAAGCCCGTGCCCCGATTCTGAAGCGCGATGCCCGTACCCGGCACAACGACGCCGCTGCCGAACCCCTGGTAGTTCGACTGGATCATCGAGATCATCATGCCGTCGCCATCGACCGCGCAGAGGTAGACCGTGCCGCCGCGCGGCGGTTGCCCGGCCTCCGGTTGCATCGCCTGCTCGCCGATCAGGCGGCGGCGCTGCGACGCATACTCCTTATCGAGGAGACCGGCCATCGGCACGTCGGCGTGCTCCATATCCGCGACATGGACGAGTGCGTCTGCGAAGCCAAGTTTCATCGCCTCGATCTGGAGGTGATAACTCTCGGCAGACTCGCGCGGGATCGCGCCCATCTCGAACCCTTCGAGGATGTTCAGCGCGGAGAGCGCCGCGATTCCCTGCCCGTTCGGCGGGATCTCCCAGACTTCATGCCCGCGATACGAGACGCTGATCGGGTCCACCCAGGTGCTCGTGTGCGCGGCGAGGTCGGCGCAGGTGATGTATCCGTTCGTCTCCGCCGCGAACGCCGCGATGCGCCGCGCCAGATCGCCCTGATAGAACGACTCCGCGTTGCTCTCCGCGATCGACCGCAGCGTGCGCGCGTGATCGGGCAGCTGCCACATCTCGCCCGCGCGCGGCGGCGTGCCGTCCTTCGTGAAGGTGGCGAACCAGGGCTGGAACTCCGGCCCGTGGTGGGTCGCGGCGTACCGGCGCGCCGTGCCGCCCCACCCCTCGGCGGTGACGGGGGCGAGCGGGTAGCCGCCCTCCGCGTAGCGGATAGCGGGTTCGAAGAGCGACGCGAAGGGCAGTTTACCGAACTTCGCGTGCAGGTCGCGCCACGCCCCCGGCGCACCGGGGACCGTCACCGGCAGCCAGCCGTGCGACGGCACTACCGTGTGGCCGAGGCCCGCGAACAACTCCGGCGTGTGCGTCGCGGGCGCGCGGCCCGACGCATTCAGCCCGTGCAACGTCGCGCCATCCCAGACGAGCGCGAAGCCATCGGAGCCGATGCCGTTCGAGGTCGGCTCGACGACCGTGAGGGTGATCGCGGTGGCGATGGCGGCATCGACCGCGTTGCCACCCCGCTGGAGCATTTCGAGGCCCGCCTGCGCCGCCAGCGGCTCGCTCGTCGCGACAATCCCGCGCGACGCGATGACCGGCATCCGCCGCGACGGGTACGCATAACTCTCGGCGCGCAAATTTTCCGCTGAATCTCGCTGCATGACATTTCTCCCAGCCGCGTATCGCACTCAGCACTCAGCACTGGTAGATGGTGCCGAAGGAGGGACTCGAACCCTCATGCCCTTGCGGACAACGGTTTTTGAGACCGTCGCGTCTGCCATTCCGCCACTTCGGCAAGGCGGCAAGCATAGCAGCACGCGCCTGACGGGTCAATTTCGTTGCGCTCTCGGTGTCTGCCCCTATTCCCCGCTCCGGGGAGGGGAACAATACTGGGGAATCGCCAAGAGGCGATTCCCGCTCTCCCTTCCCCGTGGGGAAGGGGGCCGGGGGGTTAGGTTTCCCCGGCAGCACGCGGTCACGTCGCTGTGCCGATGGAACCGGACACCCCATGTATACTGCCATCGCGCGATGAAGCGGGGCGAGCATCTTCTCCCTCACGCTGTGCCGCGACGGGAGGGTGATGTATGGGTCTTGGAGGAGCGCCTTCCATCGCGAATGCATCGGGGTCCGGCGCGGTGATCACGACCATTGTCCTGCTACTCGCCGCAGTGCTCGGCGTCGCGGTCTTCACGCACTTCGTTCGCGTGCCGTACACCGTCGCGTTGGTCGTGGCGGGGCTGGCGCTCGGCATCATCGGCGGCCCGTTGCAGGTGCCGCTGTCTGAGAATCTCATTCTTGAAGTCTTCCTCCCGGTGCTGCTGTTCGAGGCGGCGTACAATCTGCCGTGGTCGCGACTGCGGCGGGAAATTCGCTCGATCACCGCGCTCGCGATCCCCGGCGTGATCGCGGGGACGTTCATCGTCGGCGCGATTGTCCATCTGGCGGGGCTGCGCTGGCCCGTCGCGCTCGTCTTCGGCGCGCTGATCTCCGCGACCGATCCCGTCTCCGTACTCGCCACCTTCCGTCAACTCGGCACCCACCGGCGTCTGGCGACGATCGTGGAGGGCGAGAGCCTCTTCAACGACGGCACGGGCCTCGTCGTCTTCAAGCTCGTGCTGACCTTCGCCGTCGTGGGGAGCGTCTCCGCGAGCGCGACGTTGCTCGCGTTCGTCGTCTCTATCGCGGGTGGCGTGCTCGTCGGCCTCGGTGTCGGCTATCTGGGGGCGCTGGCGCTGCGGCAAATCGATGAATACCTGATCGAGATCACGGCGACGCTGCTGATGGCGTACGGCACGTTTATCCTCTGCGAGCGCGTGCACACAGTGGTGCGCGGGGCCGATATCGGGGCATCGCCCGTCATCGCCGTCGTGGTGCTTGGCCTCGTGATTGGTAGTTACGCCTCGCGCGCCAGCATGTCCGCCGCGACGCGCGTCTCGATG
>JBBSII010000431.1:0-4573 GCA_038232175.1 Thermomicrobiales bacterium | reverse complement strand
GAGGTTGTCCGACCGTCTGCCACCGCCAAACTGGCGTGGGTATCTACGGTCTGGTGTCAGGTGAGGAAGACGGTGCCCCGTTTCTGCAGCGCCTCGATTCCCGTATCCTGGTAGAAGCTCTGCGGGTCATCAGGGTTGCCCATGTTGTTCGCGTCGAACCGGCTCGGCCAGAAGAGGTTGCGGATCGACGGTGCGCCAGTCGCCGGATCGATGATGTTATACTTCTCGCCGAGGTGATACCGCTCCCACATCGCGTCGTTGTAGGTGAGCAGGTTCGCCGAGGCGTAGGTCGCCACGACGGTATGCAGATCCTCGGGCTTCATCTGATAGGAGAACTGGAAGCCATTCAGCCAGTTCTTCAACTGGACGAGCAGCAGATGGTTGAGCGTCTTGCCCGCCGGGGCTGCCGCCTCGATGTTCGGCGATTGGAAGACGCCCTTGACCCCGCCCTCGGCATTGATCGCCTGGTCGTAGAGGGGCGACCCGAACTGGCCTTGCGGCAGGTTATGCGCCGCCACCTGCTCGGAGGCGTCGAATGATGTCGCCACCTTCGTCGCGCCGATCGCCGCCGTGGTGACCGCCCCGAGTTTGAGCAGGCCGCGTCGACTCATCGCCCCCTGCCATCGGCTCTCCGACCGCCCTGTGCCACCGTCTCGTTTGCTCGCCATGGGAACTCCTTTCGCGTGCCCACCGGGAGAATCGATCGTCGATTGATTCCTCGCACCCCCTTTCCGACGCACGGCACCCACCGGGTCGAACGCGATGCGGCACCGGCCGCTTCAGGCGGTACACCGGCCTCACGGGCTGGGACGACCGGCGGCCGCAGCCGCACAGCAGAAAGCCGCCCTCGGCGATGAGGAGGCGGTATCGCAGCATCGCGATCGCGTGTGCTCACATGATTGAGTCCCATCGACACGATATACCCGCAACCGAGGAAACGCAATCGCTTGGCGTGGAGCGCGATCATGTGCGCGAGGGCGCCGGTACATTCTAGGATGCAGAATAGCGCTGCAGAATCGGTGCAGTTTACCGTTGCACGTTACAGAATGCGGCAGCATTCGCTTACGGATTGGACGCCTGCGCCATCATCGCCGCGAAGTGCTCCTGCCCGATGCCGAGCGCGTTGAGCACATGCGGCGTACCCGGCAGGAGGAAGAGCGCGGCCCGATCGCTGGTCGTCGCCATCTGCTCGAAATGCTCCTGACCCGTCCCGTTCCCCGAGAGGATGTGCGTCGGCGAGGCAGCCTCGATGTGATAGACGATGGCCTCGTCCGCTGCGGAAATGACGGCACAGCGATTCTCGGCCTGCCCGTCGCACGGCTCGTAGGCGCTGACGGAGGCGACGGAGGCGAGGGAGAGGAGACCGGCGAGGAGGGTAACGAGGGCGAGTTTGCTGCTGCGTGTCATCGGGGTGCTCCCTTTCCGTGCGGCTGCATGAATCGTTCATGCATCATGGTCACAGGATAGGGAGCGGCGGCGCTTCCGCCTTCGACTGAATGAGGTATTCGCGCGGGACCCGTGTGGCGACGGCGCTAATCAATTGTGATTAGCGGCACCTCGCGCGCGGGGTGGGCGTCAGGCGAGGCCGTGCAGGCGGGCGAAGGCGGCGGCGGCGGTGCGGTTGTCGGTGGCGGTCTTGGTGAGGATGTTGCGGACATGGACCCGGACGGTGTGTTCGCTGAGGAAGAGGGCGTCCGCGATGTCGCGGTTGGTCCGGCCCTCGGCGAGCAGGCGCAGCACCTCGACCTCGCGGGGCGAGAGGCCCGCCGGGTAGACGGGGGCAACTGCCTTCGCTGCATCGAGGCGCGCGGCGAGCGTGTCCACGCGGGAAAGCGTCGGCTGCGCGTCGAGCGGCGTGCAGATCGCTCGCACCTCATCGAGGAGGGTGCGGGCTTCGTGCGTCTGCCCACACGCCGCGCGGTGCTCCGCCATCGCCAGCAGCGTCAACGCCCGCTCGTACGGTGCGGCGCAGGCATCGGCGAAAGCGAGCGATGCGTCGAGATGCCGCCCGGCATCGTCGTATCGCCCCGTCTCGGTATCGAGTTCTCCGAACAGGCGATGCGCGGCAAGCAGGGCCAGTGGCTGGCGCGGTTCGGTGCCGTGCGCGAGGGCGCGTTCGGCGTGGGTGTATGCCTTCATTGTGTCGCCGACTTGCTGGTAATACCGCGCCCACAGCGCCGCCCCCTCGGACCGGCCCAGCGTCGCCCCTGCCCAGTCGAGCCACCGATCGTGCGCCTCCAGCCATTCGCGCGCGTGCCGAGCGTCGTCGGCGTCCAGCGCGAGCGCCGCCGCCACGCGGATCAGCCCGATCGCCGTGGCGAAGTACCCGCTGCCCGGCACGGTCCCCGGCCCGTCCGGCAGCCATTTGACGACCAATGCCCGCGCCGTCGCCGCGTCGCCCTGGGCACGGACGAGCTCGCCCCACGTCTCGGGGGTCGTGGCTGACATGATCGGCGCCGAGCGCGCCGCCGATTCGGCCACATACGCCGCGATGGCGCGGATTTCCGCCCACCGCCCTTCGAGCAACAGCAGGTCCGGCTGCATCGCCTCCGGCGGTTCGCGCTCCCGGACTGCGTCGGCCTGACCCGCCTGCGCCACGGCCAGTTCCGCCGCCTCGCGGCCGCGCTCCGCCACGCGGTCCGCTCCGTAGGGCAACCGGACGTGGTGGAAGGCCAACCTCATCACATTGACGGAGATCTGACGGTGCCCGACTGCGTGATTGATCGCGGCGGCGCGCAGGAGGTGGGCGCGCGCCTCGTCCGGCCGCCCACCGAACGCATGCACCAGGCCGAGGGCGTAATGCGTATCGGCATAGGGTGCCGATCCTTCGCCCTCCGGCGGAGGCAGTGCGCCCGCCAGGTGCGCCTCGCCGAGCGCGCGCGCCTCCGCGAGGTGGCCTGCGTTCGCGAGCCAGAGGGCGAGCGTGCCGCGCCCGTTGGTCGCGTCCACCGCATCGAGGGGCGTGTATGTCTGTCCCGCAGCGACCAGCGCATCTTGGGCCGCAACGCCGACCCGCATCTCCGCGATGCCGCGTTGCAGGTCGCCGAGGTAGCAATGGATCAGTCCCCGATAGAGCCCGGCGCGCGCGCGGAGCATCGCGTCGCCCACCGCCTCCGCCGCCTCCGCGGCCGCGTCGAGGTGCGACAGGGCCTCGTCCGGGTCCGCGTAGCGCCGGCAGATGGCAAATCGGAAGAGGAGCCAGCCGCGCGCCGCGGCGTCTGCCCCGTCGCCCATGAGCGCGAGGGCTGCGCCGTACCGCTCCGCCGCCGTCAGCCACGCGTACGCCCGCTGGGCGCGCTCCCCCGCCTTGACGAGCCACCCCGCCGCCCGGTCGTCCATCGCCCGCTGGAAGTGGTACGCCGCCGCATCCGGGTCGGGAGTGCCGCTGTCCTCCAACGCCTCGCCCGCACGCCGGTGGACGCGCCGCCGCCGGATGCCGGGGATGCCCTCGTAGAGTGCCTCCCGGATGAGCGCGTGGGCGAAGCGGACGCGCGCGTCGCCCACCACCTCGACCACGAGACGCGCCGCCAGCCCCTGCTCCACCGCCGCCAGCACCGCGTCCTCGCCCACCGCGCCGACCGCCGCCCACAGTGACAACGGCACCTCTTGTCCGATCACCGCCGCCACCGCCAGCAGGCGCTCCGTCTCCAAGTCCAACCGGTGCAGCCGCCCCTCGATCACCTGCCGCAGTAGTGTCGGCACCGGCACCCCCTCCAGATCTCCGAGGGGCCGGCGCTCACCCGTTGCATGCAACACCCCCTCCGCTTCGAGCGTGCGTAGCAGCTCGCCCAGGAAGAGCGCGTTGCCCTCGGTGCGCCCGACCAGGTAGCGGGCCAATCGGTCTCGATCCCTATCCCCCAGGGCGTAGCGCGCCGCGACGAGCGCACCGATCGACGCGGCGTCGAGCGGGCGCAGGTCGCGGCGCACGGCGTGCGCCTCGCGCACGAGGAGGGGGAGGAGGGCGGCGAGCGGGTGGCCGCGATCAACCTCCTCGCTGCGGTAGGTGACGAGCAGGAGGAGGGGCACGTCGGCGAGGCCGCGACCGACGACGCGCAGCAGGTCGAGGGAGGCGGGGTCCGCCCAGTGGAGGTCGTCGATGAGGAGGACGACGGGCTGCATCACCGCCAGTGCCGCCAGGTAGTCACGCACGCGCCGGAGGATGGCCTCCTGACCGGTCAGGGCAGCGCCGTCGCGCCTGGGGGGCAGCATCGCCGCAGGCAGCGCGGGCAACTGGTCGCTGGCGGGCGCGCGGGCCAGCGCCTCGGCCCACGGCCCGTAGGGCGGCGTCTCGCTCAGGTCGTAGCAGCGTCCCACAAGGACGAGCGCCCCCCGCTCCGCCGCCTCGCGGCAGAGGGCCTCGGCGAGGGCGGTCTTGCCGATGCCCGCCTCGCCGCCGATCAGCACGAGGCTCCCCTGTCCCGCGAGGGCGGCATCGAGGCGCTCATGCAGGGCGACGAGTTCCCGCTCGCGCCCGACGAGGATCGGCGATGGCAGAGTCGGCGACACCGGGACCTCCCGAGAGGAGTGGCGAGACGATGCACCGATTATAGCCGGAGCATCCCCTGCGCGCCTG
>JBBSII010000430.1:0-4597 GCA_038232175.1 Thermomicrobiales bacterium | reverse complement strand
GGAGCGTGGACGAACTGTTGCACTACCGGGTGCCTCCCGCTGCGTGGCGACCGCCGAAGAAGTGGGGAAGACGGACGAAAGCGCAGGAGGCGCTCATCGCGCGATGGGCAGCATGACCACCGTTCCCCATACACCTACCTCCTCCTCCCTCTCTGCGTCCTTTGCTCCTTTGCGTTCAATTGGTTTCGTCCCCCGGCCTCAGCCACCGGTCGTACCAGGCACGGACGTGGCGGAGGATGTCGCGCTGATGGGCGCGCTCGCGGACGCCGTGCGGCTCGCGCGGGTAGGTGACGAGTTGGACGGGCACGCCCCGCTCCCGCAGCGCGCGTTCGAAGCCAATCGCTTGCGAGACGGGCACGCGCGCGTCCTCCCTGCCGTGGAGGATGAGCAGGGGCGTCGTCGCATCTTTCGCGTAGGAGACTGGGGAGAGGCGCGCGGCGTTGTGCGGGCCGGGGCTGTCCCACGGGCGGTCGCCGCCGAGCGTGGCCTCGAAGGTCTGCATATCGCTCGTCATCGTCATCATGCCCCAATCCGAGACGCCCGCGCCCATCACGCCCGCCTTAAAGCGGTGCGTCTGCGTTACCGCCCACGCGGTCATGAAGCCGCCCTGGCTCCAGCCGCCGATGCCGAGGCGGTCCGGGTCCGCGATGCCGCGTTCGATTGCCGCGTCCACCGCCGCCATGATGTCCCGGTAGTCCGCGCCGCCGACATCGCCGCGCGCCGCCGTCGCGAAGGCGTTGCCGTGCCCCATCCCACCCCGGCAGTTCGGCATCAGCACCGCGTAGCCGTGTGTCGCGAGCCACTGCGCCCAGTTATTGGGCCGCAGATTCCAGCCATTTGTCCACCGCGAATACGGACCGCCGTGGACATACACAATCGTCGGCAACGGTCCATCCGGCGCGTCGGGTGGCCGGATGAGCAGCCCGTCGAGCGCGAGGCCGTCCGGCGCTGTCCAATAGAATGGCTCCTGCGCGCCGAACCGCGCGTCCCGCAGCGCGGCGTGGTGGTCGCTGACGCGGTGCAGATGATGCGGTGCGCCCGCCCAGAGTTCGGGCGGCTCATTCCCCGCGCTCCGCACAATGGCGATCGTGGACGTGACGGCGTGTGGCGGCATCGCGACCGTGAATGTGCCGAGATCGCCGGTTGGGTGAGTGCAGAAGGGCGCGGGCAAGCCGGTCGGCGTGTTGATGTTCACTAGTTCGGTCGTCAGCCCGCGCGCGCGGGCAACCGTGATGCGCGGCTGATCGGGCGCGGTGCGGATGCTCGTGGCGCACGCCGTATCACCGACGCCCGGCCCGAGGACGGTCGGCTCGCCGCCCGTCGCGGGTACACCCCAGACAGTGAAGGAGCATTGCGGCACCGGCTCGTGCGGGCCGACAAAGATGAGCAGATCGCCCACCGCCTCCGACATGGCCCACACGAGGTTCGCGCCACCGGCCGCGTCGCAAATCCGTCGTGGCTCGCCACCGGCCGCCGGGATTGTATAGATCGCGGCCCGGCGGTTCGTTTCGAGTTCCGGCGTCGGGCGGGCGAAATAGGCGATAGTTGCGCCGTCCGGCGACCAGACGCATTCGAAGAGGTGCATCTCGCCTGTTGGGAGCGTCCTCACCGCGCCACTGGCGACATCGAGGATGTGGAGGCGGTTGTACGGCCACCGCTCGCCGTAAACATCGGCGTCGTCGCGCTCCTTCGTGCGCCGTTCGTCCGCGTCGGTCGGGTCATCGGGCGCGAGGAAGGCGATGTGAGCACCGTCCGGCGACCACGCGAACCCCTCGATGCTCCGCTTTCGCTCGGCCAGTGTGGTCGCCTCACCACCGGCGGCGGGCATCCGGTAGAGCGCCTTCGTCCCCCGCTTTGCACGGTCGGAGAGAAAGGCGAGCGTCTGGCCATCCGGCGACCAGCGGGGATGGTCGTCCCGCCCGCCACCGAAGGTCCACTGCCGCGCCATCGCGGAACCGTCCGTCGGCGCGACCCAGATCGACCCTTCTGGGTGGTCGCCCTCCTGCCCGTAGCGCGCCGCGACGTACGCGACGCGGCTCCCGTCGCGCGGTAACTGCGGGTCATCGGGGAACGCGCCGCCGACGATCAGGTCTTCGGTCAGTGGTATTGGCATCGCGGCATTGCTCCGGTCCTCATCCCGGCCCCTCTCCATCGCCCGAAGGCTTTGACATCGTAGGATCGTACCGGCGATGGCTCCGTACGAGAGGGGAGGGGAGAATGTTGCGGCTAATTCTCCGTACTCAGCACTCAGCACTCAGCACTCAGCACTCAACACTCTTTATCTTCTCACTTTCGGCGCGATGATCTGCAACCGCGCGCCGTTCGCCGCCGGTTGATCGAGCCAGAATGCGTCATTCGGGCCGGGGTCCGCCGTCAGGCAGGCGCTGTAGGGGCCGTCGCCACGGGCGGCGAGTTGGGCGGCGAGGGGGCTACCGTCGTCGATGGGCTGCGCCAGTTCGATGGTGTATTGCCCGATGACGTACGTCGCGGTGTGGGCGTGGATATCGGGGTTGTCGCGCTCCACGAGCGGGATCGCGTCCAGCAGCGCGGTGAACCGGCCCTTCGCCGCCGCGAGATCACCGACCACGACGGTGAGGCTGAGCACGCCGGTGACATCGTTCGCGTGGTGGGCGTCATCATCACTCGGCACGCGAAGGCCGCGCGGTGTCACGTCCTCGATGATGAAGGGAAGTTGACCCGCCGGTGAGACGCTCGCGCTGCGCCATTGGAGTTGCACGCCGTCCAGCCGCGCCCGCGCGCCGTCCATCGGCTCGTACGCGAGGCCCGCTCCGGTGAGTCGTGCCATATCCGCCCCGAGGTCCGTGCTGCCGAGTGCGAAGTCGATCAACCCGCCACCCGCCGCGCGGTAGCGATCCCAGCGATGATTGGCGGGCGCGTCGAGGTTCTGGAAGGCGATCAGTTCGATGTACGCGCCATCCGCGAAGGCGATCAGGGCGTTGTGTGTGCCGTTGGGGTGCTCCCCACCGGGCACGACGGTGAACCCAAGCCCCTGATAGTCGGTGATCGCGCGGTCGAGTCGCGGGACGAGAAGAACGAGGTGGTCAATCCCGGTGAGCATCGTTGTTGCCCTCCTGTATCGCTTCATCAGCGTGCAATTGCTACGGTGCAGCGTAGCACAAAGCGCGGGCAGTGGCAGCAGGCAATGGACGGGATCTCGGGATCTCGGGATCTCGGGAGTGCCGATAGACAGCAGATTCCCCGTCACGTATACTGCCGCGCAATCCTGTTTCGGGGGTTCCCATCATCCATGCGTGATATAGTGCCGAGAGCGTTCACCGCGACGGCGCATCGGGAAGACCGGACGGGAATGGCACACGTCTCGCGGTCCTTGCAGCCGGAGGGAAAATCGATGCGACGCTGGTTTGTCCCACTCACTCTGATCCTTCTGTTCACCTTCCTCCTTGTCGGATGCGGCGGGGGCAGCGACGCGACCGCGACGACCGCGAAGCCGACGACGGGCGCGGCGGCAACCACCGCCCCAAACACCGGCGCGGCAGCCACTACGAGCGCACCGAGCGCAGCGGCGGCGGGAGCGACGAGGCCCGCAGGCAGCAGCGCGGCGGGAACGACGGCCCCCGCCGTCGCAACCAGCGCGCCCGCCGCGACGACGAGCGGTGCGGGGAACACGACCGCGAGCGGCGGCACGATCAAGATCGGCATGATTACCTCGCTCACCGGCCCCTACAACCCGCTCGGCACCTTCAACAAGCAGGCGGCGGAGTTGCTCGTCAAGCAGGTCAATGATGCGGGCGGCATCAACGGCGCGAAGATCGAGTTAAGCATCGAGGATGACCAGAGCAACCCGAGCAACGGCCCGACCGCCGTCAAGAAGATGATCGCGAACAAGGTCGTCGCCATCATCGGCCCCGTCTTCAGCTCCACCTGCGTCGCCATTCTCGACGATGTCGAGGCGGCGAAGATCCCGATGATTACCCAGTGTGCGACGGACTCGCAGGTCAACCCGATTCGCCCGAACATCTTCATGGCCCCGCCGACGACAACCGTTGTCGCGAATCAGTTGCTCGCGTACCTCAAGAGCGAGGGCAAGACGAAAGTGACCGTGTTGCACGACTCCACCGAGTTCGGCAGCACCGGCTGGAATGTTGTCAAGGCGGATGCTTCCAAGTACGGCATCACGCCGGACGAGCAACTCTACGAACTGACGGGCACAACCTTCGTGCCGCAACTGACGAAGATCAAGAACAGCGACACGCAGGCCGTCATCAGTTGGGGTTCCGGCGCGCCCGCCGTGACGATCGCGAAGGAGTACAAGCAACTCGGCCTTGCGCAGCCCCTGCTCTTCAGCCACGCGCAGGCGACCCCGCTTTTCCTCAAGCCCGCCGGGGACGCGGCGAACGGCGTTATCATCGGCACGAGCCTCGGCCCCGTCGGCAAGTTTCTGCCGGACAGTAACGCCTCCAAGCCCGCCATCACGAAGTTCGACGCGGACTTCCAGGCTGCGTACAACACCGCGCCCGCCGAGTTCGCCTACAACACGTACGGTGCGTTCAACATGATCGTCAACGCGGTCAAGAAGGTCGGCCCGGACTCCGCGAAAATCCGCGCGGAACTTGAG
>JBBSII010000429.1:0-4603 GCA_038232175.1 Thermomicrobiales bacterium | reverse complement strand
ATGGCGGCGCTACGAAGCACGGCGATCAGTGTGGCCCGGCTCCACGGAGCAACCAACATCGCCGCCGCCTGCCGTCGCTACGCCGCCCAGCCCGACCTCGCTCTTGCCGCTATCGGCCTCCTCGACTTTGAATAAGCCCTTGCGTTTCCCCGTGGGGGAACCTTCATGGTCCGGTGGGTGGAACCATCAAGTGAGAGACGGTGATGGGGTCGCGACGCCACCATCGTCATCCGTTATTGGTACATCCGTACCCAGCAGGACGACCATCGTGGCTCATGCTGCTCGTTGCTCGCTTCATGAGCCGTATCGAAGGAGCGAAGGAGGTGAATGTGAGTCCCCACCGACGCATGCACCCAGCGGTGGAGGCGATTACCGAGGCGATCAACACCGTCGCGGACGCGGTGCACGACGCCCCGGCCGAGGGCAGCCACATCAACGTCGCGCGGCGTACCAACATCAAGATCGCGAAGAACGTTGGTCGGGACAGCGGTACCGTGCACGCCTCGGCAACACAGGTAGCACCAATTATCCAGCACAACGGCGAAAAGCCGGTTGAGGGGACCAATGACGAGTCAGCAAAGAAGTAAGAATGAGGACTCATCGGCACGGGCCAGCGAGTCACATCAGCAGGAGGCATAGCACATGTCCGACGAGAAGAAGCAGGAACTGACGGCGGAGGAGATCGAGGCTCAGGCGGGTGAGGAACTCCCCGACCGCGAGGAGATGTCCCTCGTGAACGCGAATGTGGCGGCGCCTGTCAACCTGGCGGCGGCGCTCAATGTCCTCTCGGACAACTCGACCGCCACGGCGAACGCGACGCAGACCGCCCCAATCACGCAGAGCACCTAAGCAAGAGTAACCCGATTCGTTCGAAACGCGCGCTGTATGGCGCAAGAAAGGAAGCACCATCATGGCTGACGAGAAGAAGCAAGCATTGACGGCGGAAGAACTCGAAGCGCAGCAGGGCGAGGAGCTCCCCGACCGCGAGGAGATGTCCCTCATCAACGCAAACATTGCCGCGCCGATCAACGCCGCAGTCGCCGCGAATGTCCTCTCGGACAACTCGACCGCCACGGCGAACGCGACGCAGGTGGCCCCGATCACGCAGAGCACGACCTAAACGGTCGTCGTGATTGATACCGGTGGTTTACCGATAGGAGATGGGTATGACTGACGACAAGAAGCGTGAATTGACCGCTGACGAATTGGAGCAGCAGAGCGGTGAGGAGTTGCCCGAGCGCGATGAGATGTCGCTCGTCAACCTCAACGCCGCCATCCCGGTGAACGCGGCGATCGCGGCGAATGTCCTCTCGGACGGCTCGACCGCCAATGCGGGGGCGCTCCAGAACACGCCGATCACGCAGACGACGTAACTTCTCTGGGCACGGGGGGCGGTCGGATATGCCGACCGCCCCCTGATTGCCGGGCCCACATCGCACGATGCAGGAACAGATCACCTCACGCCGTGTGGCCCCGTTATCGAGGAGCGCAGCGATGGCCCGGACCACTCGACACGCCGCAGTAGCAACAACCCAGCCGGTGGCCCCGCAGCGCGCCGCCACACCCGATGCGGGGGGTCGCCCTCCCGCATCGGGCGACAACGCGCCCGCAGGCCAGCCCAACCAGACACCCGCACCCGCTGACGTGCCGGAGCAACCGTCGCTCGCGCCAAATATCCAGATGAGCGGGGAGATGGAGGAGAGCGGCTTCGCCGAGCCGCAGTGGATGGTTCAGCGGGATGGCCAATTCATCCACCTCACCGAACTCCTTTACCACGTCGCCGAGCAGATCGACGGGCAGCGCACGCTCGATGAGATCGCCGAGCGGATGTCCGGGGAGATCGACCGGCATGTGACGGCGGACAACGTGCGGCAACTGATCGCCGGGAAGCTGATCCCCCTCGGCATCCTCGCACAGGCGGACGGGACGGTCGTCGGCGGGGCGGCGGCAGAAGGCATTGCGCGCTCGCCCCTCAAGATCAACATGAAGACGAAGGTCCTGCCACGCGGGCTGATCACGCCGCTGACCAGGGTTCTCAAAATCCTTTTCTTCCCGCCTATCCTCATTGCGATGCTGCTCGTCTGTTTCGCGGCGCAGGTGTGGCTTTTCTTCGTCCACGGCATCGCGGGCAGCATCCACGAGGCGGTCTACAAGCCGTGGCTGACGCTCATCGTTCTCGGCATCATCGTCGTCGGCACCGCCTGGCACGAGTTCGGCCACGCCGCCGCGCTCGAATACGGGGGCGGCGAGGTGCGCGGGATGGGCGCGGGGTTCTACCTCGTCTATCCGGCCTTCTACACCGATGTGACCGACAATTACCGTCTCGGACGCTGGGCGCGCGTGCGCACTGACCTCGGCGGCTTCTATTTCAACCTCATTTTCTCGCTCGGCCTCGTCGGTCTTTATTTCCTGACGCACCAACCCTTCCTCCTCCTGGCGGTGCTGCTGATCGACGTGGACATCATCCACCAATGCCTGCCCTTCGTGCGGCTGGACGGCTACTGGACGCTGGCGGACATCACCGGCATCCCTGATTTCTTCTCGTACATGGGGCCGTTCCTCCGGAGCGTGCTGCCGTTGAAGAAGAAGGAGGGGGACGAGAATCTCCCGGAGTTCAAGCGGTGGGTGAAGGTGCTGTTCGCGCTCTACATCATCGTCACGATCCCGATCCTCGCCTTCCTGCTGTTCGAACTGCTCAAAAATGTGCCGCGCATCCTCGCCACCGCCTGGGACTCGTTCGGTAAGCAAGTAAGCACGCTCTCCGATGCGGCGCACAGCGGTCATTACGGGGGCGTCGCGCTCGCGGTTGTCCAGATGCTGCTGCTCGCGTTGCCGGTGGCGGGATTGGGCTTCACGCTCTTCTCGCTCGGGCGCACGCTGTTCCGGCTGCTCTGGAACTGGAGCAAGCCGACGCCCGCCCGCCGTGCGCTCGGCTCCCTCGCGGTCGCCGGGATCGCCGCGTTGCTCGTCTACCTGTGGGTGCCAGACCTTAATTTCGGCGGCTCCAAGCCGGTGGCGGCGCAGAATAACTGGACGCTGATCACGACCAGTGAACGGGGCACCGTCTTCGATGCCGCGCCGCCGTCCGCCCCGCTACCCTTCCGCCCACCGGTGACGACACCCGCGCCAACATCCGCCCCAACGTTCGCACCATCCGGCGCACAGCCCGCTGGCACGACAACAATCACCGCGACGGGCACGGCGAGCGTCAGCACCACACCGGTCGCGGCGACGACCGTCACCGCGACCGGGACGACGACGCCCACCGCGAGCGGGACTCCGGGTGCGACACCCGTCGGCACACCGACGGAAAGCGCCCCAACGGCGCCGCCAACAGTCGCACCCACCCCTGCACCGGCGAGCGCCCCGGTGCAGGCCCCCACATCCGGTTCGGGTGGTGCGCCGACGAGGCCGCCGCTCCCGGTCAACCCCGCACCCGCGCAGCCAGTCGCGCCAGCCCCGACGGTGGTTGCCCCGGCATCGACGACATCCGCGCCCTCCGCGCCAGCAAGCACGGCAGTTCCCACGCTTCCCGTTGGGAGCGCGCCCGCCACCCCCGCGTCGCAGGGGACGCCGGGGCGCACACTGGCATCCACGGGACAAGCAGGTGTGTCAACGGGCGCGCCCGTTGGCACAGCAACCGTAGGGGCTTCGACGCCCGCATCCACCGTCGCGCCGAATACAGCGGCGACCCTCGCACCGACACCAACAAAGGCGCCGTAACGACACCAAGACCACTACAAGGAAGGGAGTTTGTCGCATGAGGTCGTATCCGTCGTCCCGCTACCGTGCCCGCTTGTGCACCGCGCTCGTCGTGCTCGCGTTCGTTCTCAGCATCGCGCTCGGTGGGGCAGCAATCAGTGCCGACGACCCCGCGACCGCGACGCCAAATAGTTCCGTCGGCAGCCTGGGTGCGCCACCACCGACGAACACGCCCGCTCCGACCATCGCGCCAACGGCAACGACCACACTAACAGTGGCACCCGCCACAACAGTGTCCACCCCTGCGGCGGCACCGACCACCGCAGCCTCCACGCCGACCGGCACCACAGGCGCGCCAGCGACGACGACCGAGGGTACACCCACTGCATCAACGAGCGCTCCGAGCGGCATGCCCGCACCCGCTGCTTCAACCACCGCGCCGACGACCAGTAACGGCAGTGTCGAGTACGATGAGGGTGGCGGCGGTCCCAGCAATATCGTCAAGGTCGTTAACAAGAACGACGGGAAGTTCCGCCTTAAGGGGAAAATTCAGGTAAATCGAATCCTTGGCGACAACGCCCAACCGACGAACGATGCCGAGGCGTACGCCTCGTGCGCGAACTGCGAGACATTCGCCGTTGCGTTGCAGATCGACCTGATTAGCCGCACGGCGACGACGATCGCGCCGCAGAACGCGGCAATCGCGGTGAATGTCCAGTGCTCGCACTGCACGACGGTAGCGAAGGCGGTCCAGTACGTTATCCAGGTTGACGATCCGACCCAGGTGCCGGAGAATGTGCGCGATCTCGTGAACCAGATGCAGAACCAGTTGAAAGCCGCCGCGCAGGACAAGGATGCGACAGCAGCGCAGACTGAGGCGCGTGTAGACGCGGTAATCGCT
>JBBSII010000428.1:0-4613 GCA_038232175.1 Thermomicrobiales bacterium | reverse complement strand
CGAGAAGTATGTGCCGCTGGAGTGGGCGATCATCATGCAACCGCTCGGCCCGCGCGCCCTCCCCGCGACGGTGCAGGAGTATGCGCAGCGACTGGCGGCGTTCAGCCCGACGTACGACGATGTCAACATCGCGCCGCTGCTCCGCCGGTCGAATAACGACCCGATCCTCGTCTCCTCGGAACTGACGAAGGAGGAGGTCGCGCCCACGCGTCGGGCGCTCGGCGACATCCCCGGCCTGGAGATCAAGCGGTACGCGGAGTTCCTCGTCTCGACTGCGCGGCAGCCGGACGGCGAGCGGCCAACGCTCGTCAAGCGCGGGTTGCCGCGCGATGTCGCGCTCGCGCTCGATGCGAATGTGATCGACTTCCCCGGCATGGTGGTCGATGAGACGGTGCTGGCGCGGAACTACCCGGCGCGCGATCTCGTCTCGCACATCGTCGGCTACGTCGGCCCGGTGATCACCGAGGACTTTAGGAACGACCCGGCCACGAACGAGCCGGTCTACCAGGTGGATGATGTGATCGGCCGGATGGGCATCGAGGCGGCGCTGGAGGAGCAGATGCGCGGCAAGGCGGGCGCTCGCGTCTATCTCGTCGATAGCCAGGAGGTCGATCGCGGCACCACCCAATTGCTCCCCGCGACGCCGGGCGCGAACCTCGAACTGACCATCGACCTTGAACTGCAGAAATCGGTGCGCGACGCGCTCCTGAAGCAGATGCCGGAGGCGGAGAAGGAGGCGCGAAAGGTCGATCCGAACGCGAGCGTCCACTCCGCCGTGGCAATTGTGCTGGACCCGCGCAATGGCGAACTGCTGGCGATGGTCAGCCTGCCCGCGTACGACAATCAGGTTTTCATCGACGGCAAGGAGAAGCAGCGGATCAAGTCCTATCTGGCGGACAATGTGACGAAGCCGATGCTCAACAAGGCACTGTACGAGACGTACCCGCCCGGCAGCACGCTCAAGCCGTTCATGGCCGCCGCCGGGTTGAATGAGGGGACGCTCAAGCTGACGACGACGTACAATTGTCCCGGCGAGATATACGTGCCGTACTCGCTCGATGAGAACCAGCGCGACCCGAAACCGTGCTGGATCAAGACCAAAGGTCCCGGCAGGCATGGGCCGCAGAATGTGATCGACGGGATCGCGAACTCGTGCGACATCTTCTTCTACAATGTCGGCGCGCCGCATCAGATCGATGAGACAACCGACCGGTACATCCATTACTACGAGTATGGCGGGCCGAAGGGCGTCGTGAAGCACGACTTCGAGGGCCTCGGCATCGACGCGATGGACAAGTATTTTCTCGACTTCGGGTTCGGGAAGAACACCGGCTTGGTGGACCTGGCGGGCGAGCAAGTCGGCATTGTGCCGGACGAGAAGTACAAGGCGTCGCAGACGATCACCAAGGAGCGCCCGAAGGGCGATGTCTGGTCGCTCGGTGACACGATCAACGTGACGATCGGGCAGGGGTACTTCACCTGCACGCCGATGCAGATGGCGGTCTCGACCGCTGCCATCGCCAACGGCGGCGCCTTCTACCGTCCACATCTCGTCCGGCGCATCACCGACGAGAGCAGGCGGGTGATCCGCACGGCGGAGACAACCCCGCTGCGCCAGTCCACGATCAAGCAGGAGCATCTCGACGTTGTCCGGCAGGGGATGAGGAAGGTGATCACGGATGGCACCGCCATCGGCAAGATCAACGTGCCGGTCGAGGTGGCGGGGAAGACGGGCACCGCCGAGTTCGGCGAACCAATCGTCGTGCCGGGCAAGCCGCTCAAGTACCAGCGGCAACATGCGTGGTTCACCGCGTTCGCGCCGTACGTCAACCCGGAGCTCGTCGTCGCGGTGCTGATCGTCGGCGGCGGCGAGGGGAGCACCTGGGCCGCGCCGGTGGCGAACGATATTCTCAATGCGTACTTCAACCGGAAGCCGGCCCCGCCGAAGTGAGCCGGGCTTGGCGAGCGTGATGGAAATGGGGAACGTGCCGTGAATGAGTCTCAGGCTCGGTTGCCGCGCATCGTCGTCCGTGGCACGCGCGACGGCCTCGTGATCGTGCTGCCGGAGCGCGGCACGACGCGGGAGATCATCCAGGCGGTCGCGCAGCGCATTGCGGGTGCGGAGGGTTTCTTTCGCGGCGCGGAGGTCGTCCTCGATTATGGCACGCGGACGGTCATTGATGAGGAATTGAACATGCTGCGGCAGGTGCTGGAGGAGCGGGGCATCACCCTGCGCACCGCGACGGCGACGGGCTTCGATAGTCGCTCCGCCCTCCGGTCGCTCGGTTTCAGTCCGCTCAGCGCGATGCCGCAGCCGCCGGTGCGCGGCGACGAACCCGCGCCGTACGTCCCCGCGATGGCGCGTGACGAGTTGCCGGTGCGCTACGTGCGGCGCACCTTCCGCTCCGGCATGTCGCTCCACCATCCGGGGCACCTGACGGTGCTTGGCGACGTGAATCCGGGCGCGGAATTGACGGCGGCGGGGGACATCGTCGTCTTCGGCGCGATTCGTGGGGTTGTCCACGCCGGGGTGATGGGGGATACTGCCGCGATTATCGCCGCCCTCGTGATGACGCCGACCCAGCTGCGGATCGGCAATGTCTACGGTCGTCCGGCCGACCCCCGCGCGGAAGCGCGTACTGGAGGCGTCGAGGACGGGCCGTGCATCGCGCACCTCGACGGCGGCGAACTGATCGTGATTCCGTGGTACGGCGGGCGCGACGTGCCCCCACTGCGATAGAAGCGACAAACCTGGGGAGGCATGATGGCGGGACGGGTCGTGACGATCACTTCCGGCAAGGGCGGTGTCGGCAAGACGACGACGACCGCGAACATCGGCACGGCGCTCGCGATGCAGGGCCGCAACGTCGTGCTGATCGACGCCGATATCGGCCTGCGGAACCTCGACATCGTGATGGGCCTCGAAAACCGCATCGTCTACGATCTCGTCGATGTCGTGGAGGGGCAGTGCCGCGTCCGGCAGGCGATGATCCGCGACAAGCGCTTCCCGAACCTGTCGCTCATCCCCGCCGCGCAGACGCGGGACAAGGAATCCGTCTCGCCCGACCAGATGACCGAACTGACCCGCGAGTTGGCGGAGACGCACGATTTCGTGCTCGTCGATTCCCCGGCGGGGATCGAGCAGGGGTTTCGCAACGCGATCGCCGGGGCGCACGATGTCATCGTCGTGACGACGCCGGAGGTTTCCGCTGTGCGGGACGCGGACCGGATCATCGGCCTCGTCGAGGCGGCGGAGTTGCCGTCGCCCCGGCTGATCGTCAACCGCTTCCGGCCGGACATGGTGAAGCGCGGCGACATGATGGATGTTCCCGATGTCGAGGAAATCCTGGCGATTGAACTGATCGGCGTCGTGCCGGAGGACCAGGCGATCATCACGAGCACGAACCGGGGCGAGGCGGCGGTCTTCGACAGCCATTCCCCGGCGGGCGCGGCGTTCAAGGACGTCGCGCGGCGGTTGCAGGGCGAGGAAATCGCGTTCCCCCGTTACGAGGCGCCGCAAGCAACGATGATGACGCGGCTGATGAAGGCGCTGGGTTTCGCGCGTGTATAAAACGGTAGCAGGTACGGTTACGGCACGGCGCGGTGCGTGGGCAACGCCGCGAGGAGGGCGAGATGCGGTTCTTCCGCAGTTTTGGCAGGCAGCAAGACGCGCCGCAGAGTAGCGCGGTCGCCAAGCAACGGTTGAAGGTCGTGCTCGTGCACGATCAGATGCGGATGTCGCCGGGGCTGATGGCCGCGATTCGCACCGATCTCGTTGACGTCCTCTCGCGCCGGCTCGACGTGGACCGCGACGGCATCGAAGTGACGATCACGCCGGGGCGCGACACGGACGAGTTGACCGCGCGCATCCCGATCCGGCGCGGCGCGCGCGCGCGGTCATGATGGGATCGACCACCGCCGCGACGATTCCGGCGGCGTTTGCGGGCCGCTATCAATTCCACCACACCGGCATCATCGTGCGCGATCTCGCGCGGGCGGCAGAAACGTACCGGGCGCTCGGCTTCCCGCCGGGTGACGCGGAGGATGTGCCGAGTCAGGGCGTGCGCGTGCTGGTGCTCCCGACCGCCGTGCCGGGTCAGTACGTGGAGGTGATCGCGCCGACGAGCGGGGGGCATCTGGAGCGGTATCTGGCGCGGCGCGGTGAGGGCATCCATCACATCGCCTTCGCCGTGGCCGACATTGCCGCCGAGTTGGGACGTTTGCAGGCGGTGGGTGTACGCTTGGTGGACAGCACGCCGCGCGTCGGCGCGCATGGTTGGACGGTCGCGTTCGTCCACCCGGAGGCGGCGCACGGCGCCCTGATTGAACTCGTGCAACCATAGACGGACGACCGAACAGAAAGAGCGAGGGGAATCGAATGGCCGCGCCACCGAAAGAGATCACCACCGACAGCGGTATCTCGGTCGCGCCGTCTTTCGACGCGCCGGACTTTCCCGTCGCCATGTCGCCACCGGGGGCGTACCCGTACACGCGCGGCATCTATCCGGAGATGTACCGCGCGCGCCGCTGGACGATGCGGCAGTACGCCGGGTTTGCCTCCGCCGAGGCGACGAACGCGCGGTTCAAGTCGCTCCTCGCGAAGGGGCAGACGG
>JBBSII010000427.1:0-4615 GCA_038232175.1 Thermomicrobiales bacterium | reverse complement strand
ACTCGGGCGCGGAGTTTGGCCTGCAGGGGCGGTACTTCTTCCCGGTGCTCGCGCCGCTCCTGCTCCTGCTCCTCTCCGGGTGGGAACATCTCGCGGGCGAACGCGGGATCATCCTCCGGCTCGCCCCGTTCTGCATGGCGGTTCTCCAACTGATTGCCCTCGCGACTATCCTCTCCCGGTATTACGGCGTGGAGATCGGATGAGCGGGCGATCTATCCGGCGCGTGGTGGCGCTCGCAATCACGGCGCTCTTTCTGCTCATCGTCGCCTTCCTGCCCGCCACCGTGCCCACGGCGGATAAGAGCGGCGTCGTCCTTCCCGGTCTCGCAACGCCGATTCCCGTGGCAACCGGGGCCGTTGATTCGCCGATACGTCCCGTTGGTCCGCTGAATAATGGGTCGATCATCGCGCAGCAGTTCCCCGCGAACGGGGCGCGCATCAGTTCCGTCGCGGTCTTTCTCGGCACCTATCGGCGTGTCAATCATGGCACCCTGGCGGTGGGCGTGGACGCGCGAACGAATGGTACATGGGAGAATCTCGCGACGCAGTCGGTCAACAAGGAGACACTGACGGACAACGCGTTCTCCTCGATTGTCTTCTCACCGCCGCTCGAAGTGGCCAACGGTCAGACGGTGCGAATCACCCTCTCATCCGACGACGATCAGCGCGACGCCGTCACCTGGTGGATGAATGCGAACTGGCGACCGGACGGATACGTGCTCTCCTATAATGGCGAGCGGCAGGAAGGGACGGCGCGATTCACCGTCACCTATTCGCCGCGATCGGGTCGGCTCTTTCAGGTTCTTGGCCCCATCTGGGGGCGTCTCACGGTTTTTCTCACCCCAGCGTGGCGGGTGGTGCTGCTGCTCGGGTTCGCTCTCCTCGGCGGGAGCATCATCGCGATGAGCCGCCGCCTGCTGGCCTGAGCGGGCGATGCTGCCGCGTGGGGGCCGTTTGACAGATGAAGCGCGCAAAGTATACTCGCGCGGGTACGCGATGTAGGATTGGCGAAGGTAGAGCGATAATGCAGAACGAAAACACCGCATCTCCGATCATTGAAATTGCTGATGTTTCACGCCGTTTCGTCCTCCATCACGAGCGACCGAAGTCATTCCATGAACTCTTCGTGCGCACGCTGGAGCGCGATCACGGGCAGCGGGAGGATTTTTGGGCGCTCCGTGATGTGAATCTCACGGTCTATCCGGGGGATGCCGTGGGGATCATCGGGCGCAATGGCTCGGGGAAGAGCACACTGCTCAAACTGATTGCGGGCCTGATGCAACCATCGGACGGGACGGTCACGGTGTACGGCTCGATCGCGGCGCTCCTCGAAGTGGGCGCGGGCTTCCACCCCGACCTCTCAGGGCGCGAGAACATCTACCTCAATGGTGCATTCCTCGGCCTCTCCAAGCAGCGGTTGAATAAAATTGTGCCCGATATCATCGCATTCAGCGAGCTGGAGCATTTCATTGATGTGCCGGTGCGGCATTATTCGTCCGGCATGTACATGCGCCTCGGTTTCTCCATTGCCATTCACGTCGATCCCGACATCCTGATCACCGACGAGGTGTTCTCCGTGGGGGACGACGCGTTCCGCGCCAAGTGCGAGAATCGCATCGCCGATTTCCGCCGCCGGGGAAAGACGATGCTCTTCGTTTCGCACGCGCTCTCGCAGGTGCTCGCGCTCTGCGACCGGGCGATCTGGCTCGATGAAGGGAAGGTGATCGCGGCGGGAAGCAGCGAGTATGTTGCCCTCAAGTACCGCGATTCCGTCGTCGGCCCGAATGTGGAAGCGCAGGAGGCCGTTGCGTTATCTGAGCTTGTCGTCGCCAAGACCTGAGCCGGGGCGACATTCAGGCGCATCGTGCGCCCGCGTATCGCGTTCCCGCGCGGCGTCCTATTTTATTTTTGTCTGCATTCTTCCGGAGATAGACGCCATACATGGCGTGCGGTGATCGGTACCACGGATGATGCGCGCAAATCGAGAGGATAAAAGAATCTCCATGCCCACGCTTCCCAAGGTTCTTGTCATCACCTACGATGTGGTCGGGCCGGTGATGGCTGGGCCAGGTATTCGGGCATGGGAGTTCGCGCGGGTGCTCGGTTGCTCGTTCCCGACGACGCTCGCCGCCCCGCCGCCTACCCCCCGCGAGGCGCCGGGTTTCGCGATGGTCGCGCTGCCAATCGGTGAGGAGCATCGCGAAACCCTGCTCACACTGATCGAAGAGCACGACATCATCGTCGCGCAAGTCCTGCCGTTCCCGATCCTGCCCGACGGCATCCTGGACGACAAGTATTTCATCGTTGACCTCTACTGCCCGTGGTTGATCGAGAATCTCGAGCATTACCGCATGGAGGAAAAGAAGGACCCTGCGTGGCAATCGCACGATCTCGAAACGATGAGCGCGCTCTTCTCGCACGGCGACTTCTTCGTCTGCGCGGGGGACGCACAGCGGGCGTACTGGCTCGGCGCGCTCTCGCTGTTCGGGCGGCTCACCGAAGCGGTGTACGCGCGGGATAGGGACGGCAAGGCGTTGATTGACATTGTCCCGTTCGGGATGTCGCCGGAGCCGCCACGCAAGACGGCGGCCGTTCTCAAGGGCGTCATCCCCGGCATCGAGCCGGACGATTTCGTCGCGCTCTGGGGTGGTGGCGTCTGGAACTGGCTCGACCCGCTGACGCTGATCCGCGCCACCGCGCGCCTGCGCGACTGCGGCTACCCCATCCGCACCTTCTTCCTCGGCACGCAACGTCCGTCGGTCAATGATGCTGCGGCGATGCGGCCCACGATCCTCGATGCCGTCTTTCAGCTGAGCGATGATCTGCACCTGACCGGCACGCATGTCTTCTTCAATGAGCGCTGGGTGGCGTACGATGACCGGGCGAACTTCCTGCTCGAATCGGATGTCGGTCTGAGCCTCCACCAGCCGACGCTGGAAACGCGGTTCGCCTTCCGCACCCGCGTGCTGGATTATCTGTGGTCGAGCCTCGTCCCCATCGTCAATGACGGCGATACGATCGCCGATCTTGTGCGGGCGAACGGCGTGGGAAAGGTCGTCCCCATTGGGGATGACGCGGCGCTCGCGGACGCGATCGCGAACCTCATCGATCACCCCGCCGAGCGGCGTGCGCTCGCCGCCCGTTGCGAGACACTCGCGAAGTCGTACACATGGGAGATCGCGGCGCGACCAATTATCGATTTCTGCCACCACCCGTGGAAGGGCACGCGCGGCGACCGCATGGCATCGACCGCGCTCTACGACGATCTGCGAACAATGCGGGCCACGCTGCACGAAACCAGCACGTACGCCGAGCAACTCGAGCGGGAGATCGCCGCGCGGGACCGGCACATCGCCGAGATCAAAGCCTACGTCCTGCGGCTGGAGCGGCAATCCGTGTTCCCGCAACTGCGCGCGTCCCTCGTGGCCCGCCTCCACAGAACGCCGTCGGGGAAGGGTGAGCAGAGCGATTCTCTGATGACATTCGCGCTCTCCGACGATCTGCGAACAATGCGGGCCACGCTGCACGAAACCAGCACGTACGCCGAGCGGCTCGAGCGGGAGATCGCCGCGCGGGACCGGCACATCGCCGAGACCAAAGCCTACGTCCTGCGGCTGGAGCGGCACGTCAGGCTGCAGGGGGTGGGCGCATCCCTCACGGCACGCCTCCGCAAAACGCCGCTGGGGCACATTGTCCGTCGTATCCGGCGTCGGGCGCCGTAGGCTCCTTTTCGTTCGCCGGAACAACGGGTCGGCGCGCCCTGGGTTCTGGGTTAGATCACGCGCCTGACGGTGCGACCGACGCGCCCCAGAATACGGCTCAACCGCAGCGCCGCACTGGCATCCTGATTCCGAATGTGCGTTTCGAGCTCGGCGATGTACTCATCCTTCCACGGGAGCATCTGCTCCTCGATGTAGCGCGCGCGATCCTCAATGGAGACGAGGTACGCGTTTTTCTTCGCGATCTCCGCATCAAGGGTCGCCGCACGGGCAAGGAGTTCCGCGAGCCGCGCATCACGCCTCATCAACCGGGTATCACGCTCCGCAATCCGGGCATCATATCTCATCAACCGGGTATCACGCTCCGCGATTCGAGCGTCGCGCTCAATCACCTGAGCATCGAGTTCCGCGATCCGCGCATCACGCTCCGCCATCTGCTGGCGCGCGGTCTCCGCCATGGCTTCGACCGTGGCCTCGGCCTTTCGCTTCGCGCTCGCTTCATGCAGGGATGCGGCGGTGGCGCGCTCGACCAGGTCGATGAACTGAAAATTCCCATCGAAGAGTCGGTGAAGCCGCTCAAACGCCTCAAAGACGAACGGGTTCTCCGCGCGCGCGATCACGCCGAGGGGGCTGGCGGCGCAGAACGGGCTGCATTCCCGCAGGAGCGTGAGACGGTCCGGCCCGTCGGCGGGGCAGGAGCGGAGCACGGTGTCCAGCAGAGGGCTTTGTCCGGTCAGGCCGAGGGGGATGATGAGTGTGACCGCGTCCGCGTGGATGGCACGAATCGTCACGAGCGTGTCCGTGACCTTCGCGGCGTCCGTGTCCGTGGCTGCGAGCAGGAAGAACGGCGGCGCGAGCGGATCGATGACGCGGGTGATGGCGTCGCGCCCGTCGCGT